>JAJZQK010000251.1 GCA_021847625.1 Chloroflexota bacterium | reverse complement strand
CCGCCGCCACGAACGCCGCCTCCGGCGTCTGCAGGAACTCGACCGTGTTCTTGACGTCCGCGGCGGTGACCTCCCGCCCGGAATGGAACTTGACGCCCTGGCGCAGCTTCAAGGTGATGGACTTGCCGTCCGCGGCCACGTCCCATTTCTCGGCCAGGTCTGGCTGGGGCTGTAGGTTGGCGTCGTACTGGACGAGCGTGTTGAAGACGGCCCGGAAGTAGATGCTATGCCGAGAGCCCGGCCGGGCGGGGCTGAACTCCGAGATGGCGGACGGCTGGGCCATGATGATCTCGCCGCCCGTCTTCGGTCCCGATGCCTTGGTGGCAGCCGGGGCCTGCGTGGCCTGGGGTTGAGACGGGGCCTGGGTCGGCGCCGCCGTCGCCTGGGGAGCCGCAGCCCCCTTGGTCGGTTGGGGGACCGGCGTTGGCTCGGCCGCCGCCGAGCAGGCCTGCAGCATGCCCACGCCCGCGACGGCCGTGCCCAGTTTGAGGAAGTCACGACGTGTGATGTGCCGTTTGCTAACCTTGTCCTCCATGAGAGACCTCACTTCTCCTCCATTTTGAGGTAGTCCGCCGGTGCTGACCTTGCAGCACGGGGCACAAACGTATCGTCAAAGGCCGATGCCCGTGTCGTTTCCCGTGGGCACCTCCTCTCTGGCCGCCGGCCGGCCCGCCGTCGATTCCCGGACCACCAGCTCGGTCGGAACGACCTCCACGACGGGCTGCTCGCGCCGCTCCTCCCTGCGTAAGCGCCGCAGGAGGAGTTGGGCCGCCTTGGCGCCCAGTTCCTCGGGGCGCTGGGCGACCACCGTCAGCGGGGTGGATAGGTGCGGCACCCACGGCGCGTCGTCGAAGCCGACGACGGCCACGTCCTCCGGCACGCGCAACCGCAGTTCGCGCAGGGCCTGCAGCACCCCCAGCGACATCGTCTGGTTGCAGATGAACACGGCGTCCGGCGGCGGCGCCAACAGGAACAGGTCTATGGAAGAGGCGCAGGGGACGCGCTTGCCGCGTTTCCCCGCGCCTCTCTGTTGCCAAGGTTACCCTTTGCCGGACCGAATAGTCCGACATAGCCGTTGCTGCCGGCGACCCCGTCATCCCCGCGCAAGCGGGGATCCAGCGAAGTCCCGCTCAACGTGGCCCATCGGCTCATCGTCATCCCCGCGCAAGCGGGGATCCAGCCCCTGGTATGGCCGCGCACCGGATGGATTCCCGCTTCCGCGGGAATGACCGGAACCTGGCGGCCACCAACGTCCGATGAAAACTGCCCTGCGACGGTCCGCCTGCTACCGTAGGGGCCGGACTCCGTGCAGGCCCCCGGGCGGACAGAGCCGTCCACCCCTACGGTTCGTTGGCACCCCGCTTGGCCCTTTTTCAGGGGAGTGACGGCAGGGCGGCAGCTAGGCCATTCCACCAGCTGGCCGTGCAGCACGGATAAGGCCAGACTGCTTAGTCTACTACCCGAATACCTTCCGCAAGAACGCCAACCCCTCGCGGGCCAGCGTGTCCTGGTCGGGCGCCAACGGCCGCCACATGGCAAAGCGGTTGGAAAGCACGTCGTTCTGGGGATCGAACGACTCGATGACGATGGGCCCGTCGTACTTTATGTCCAGCAAAGCCTGGCGCACCGCCTCCCAGGGGATGTGGCCGTGGCCGGGGGCACTGCGGTTGTTCTCGCAGGAGTGGAAGGCGTAGACCCGGTGGCCGCAGTCGCGGATCGCCTGGGCGATGTCAACCTCCTCGATGTTGAAGTGGTAGGTATCGGCCAGGATGCCGACGGCCGGGCTCCCCACCTCGTCCACGAGCCTTATCGCCTCCTCGCTGGTGTTGAGGAAGTTGTTCTCCCAGCGATTCAGCACCTCGACGGCCAGGCGCACGCCGGCTTTATCGGCATACGGGGCCACCTTGCGCAGGGATTCCACGCTGCATTCCCATTGGCGGGCCCGCTCGTCGGCGCTCATCGTCCCCCGCCGGCCGATGGCCGAGGATAGGGCGCCCAGCCAGACCCGCGCCCCGATGGCGACGGCCGTGTCCACGCCGAGCTTGAGGAAGTCAATCCCCTTGTTGCGCACGGCCGGGTCGGCGCTGGTGATATCCATGTCGTCGCTCAGACCGCCGCAGAGGGTGCGCCCGATCCCGGCCTCGTCGAGGGCGCGCCGCATCAGGCCCACGTCGAAGCGCGGCGGCTCGCGGCCGATGACCACCTCGAAGACGTCGTAGCCCATATCCTTCGCGCGCTGGACCAGGTAGAGATCGTCGTTGGTTAGCGGAGCCTTCCACACCATGCTGTTGATGCCGATCTTCATATCCTTCCTCCCCATGGCGGCGCGACGCCAAGCCTCCCGTCGCCGTCGCTGCCTTTCTCGGGCGGCCTTCCGGGGGTTCGCCCGCAATGCCCTCACAATAGCATGGGGCAGGCACCCTGTCAAAGACCTTCTTCGCTCGCCTGCACGGATAGTCATGCCATGGCGCCGATGTGTCTCTCCACGATGCGGACGAGGTCCTCGATCTCGAAGGGCTTGCCCAGGTAACCCTCTGCCCCTATCTCCTCCGCCCTCGCCCTGGCGTCCTCGGCCGCGGTCAGCACCACGATGGGGGCAAGACGGCCATACCTGGCCCGAAACGCCCGCGCGAACGCCCAGCCATCCATGCCAGGCATCTTCATGTCCAGCAAGATCATCGCGGGCATCTCCTGCGCCACCTTCTCCAGCGCTTCCCGCCCTTCCCTGGCCGCGATTACTCGATAGCCCACCCAGTCCAGGAGCGTCTCCACCATCCCCAGCAGCTCGATATCGTCGTCCACCACCAATACAGCCTTACCGCGGCCTGCCATCGCCCCCCTCCGCCAACGGCAGGCTGAAATGGAACGTCGACCCCTTGCCCTCCTCGCTCTCGAACCAGATGCGGCCCCCGTGTCGCTCGATAGTAAGCTTGCTCAGATACAGGCTGAGCGCCACCACGCCGCGATAACCAGGGGCGCCGGGGGGCACTACCTCGTAGAAGGGCTCGAAGATGTGCGGCTGCCGCTCTCTGGGGATGCCCACGCCATGGTCGGCCACCGAGACCCCCGCCTTCCCCTCCCGCACCCACACCACCACCTCGACCTCGCCGCCCCCTGGCGAGTACTTGATGGCGTTGTCCACCAGGCTCACCAGCACCTCCTCGATCCGCTCCCGATCCGCCTCCACCGGGGCCGCCGCCTCCCGTCGCAGCACTAGCCGATGAATCTCCGTGGTAGTCTGCATCCGCTGCACCACCTCGGAGGAGAGGTCTCCCAGATCGAAGCGCGTCCGATACAGCGCTGGCGGGGCCCTGCGGAAGCGGACTGCCTCCAGCATTTCCTGCACCCGACGGTTGATGCGGTCCGCCTGGACGTTGATCACGGCGATGGCCTTGCCCTCTCGGGGCTCACGCCCCTCCGGCGCCCACTCGCGCATCAACTCCGCGTAGCCCTTGATGGTGGTGACGGGCGTCTTCAGCTCGTGGGCGGCGGCGGAGAGGAACTCGTCTCGCAGGGCCTCCTGCTCCCTGATCGCGGTGACGTCCTGCAAGGTGATGACGGCCCCCGCTATCTGTCCCTCGGCGTCTCGCAGGGGGGCAGAGTTAGCCATGATATGCACCTCGCGGCCCGAGGGCTGGCGGACGAGCATCTCCACCCCGACACAGGTCTCGCCCTGCAACGCGCGCCTCGACGGAAGCTCCTCGGCCGGGAAGGGCTCACCCGTGGGTCGGCACAGGTCGTAATGGGTGACTACCTCGGCGATGCATACTTCCGGTGCCAGGGGCCGGCCCAGGATTAGCTCGGTTGCCTTGTTGAAAAGCAGGGGGCAGCCCTCCGCGGAGTAGAGGATTATGCCGACGGGGGCGGTGTCGACAAGCACCCGCAGCCGGCCTCGCTCCGTCTGCGACTCCTCCAGCAGCCTCGCCTGGTGGATCGTCAGCGCCGCGCGCTCGGCCACTACCTCCAGCAGACGCTTCTCCTCCGGGGTGAACTCCCTGGGCACCAGGAAGTTCACCTCTACCACGCCGATTATCTCATCTCCAACCCGCATGGGCGCCCCGAGCATGCCCCCGATGTGGCTCTCTTTGACGTAGGCACTCCAAGCGGCTGGATCGCCCTGGGCGTCCCGCACCCAGAAGACGGCCTTGCGTGCCGCCACTCGTCCGGCGAGGCCCTCTCCCATCCTCACCCGGAGGTCGGCATACTCCTTGGGGATGCCCACCGCCTTCCTGAGCACCAGCTCCTGCCTCTCCGGGTCGAACAGCAGGATGGCCCCCGCCTGGGCGCCCATGATGGCCACCATCCGCTCCAGGAGGCCCTGGAGCAGAACCTCTAGCCCCTCCCGGGCAAGGTACGGGTCCGTCACCCGTTGCAGCGCCTCCAGCTCACGGGCCCTCGCCCGCTCCCGCCGGTAGAGCCCCACGTACTCGGAGAGCAGACCGAACAGCATCAGGGAGAAGGCGGCGATCCAGAGGACACGCTGCCAGTACCACCAGAAGTCATAGCGTTGGCCGCCAATGACAGCCGCGACCATGACAAAGGCAAGAATCGCCTGCGTCATGGCCAAATAGCCAAAGAGCGAATCGCCGGTTTGCCGGTAGCGATGAGCGGAGAGGACGGTCCCCGCCGCGAAGGCGACCAGGAGGCCGTAGAGCCAGCCAATCTCGAGAGTGGTCCAGACTCCGGCAACACTCAGCAGGGGCAGATACTGCTCGAAGGCCACCGATAGGCCGGCTATCGCGGCGACGGTCGCCATCCCGGCCAGCAGCAGCCAGAACCACCAGCGCTCCCCGCCTGCCCCGGCTCGTGGCCAGGGGACGAAGACCGCCGCCAGAAGCAAGAGGGCCAGGGCGCTGAACTTGAGGACATAAAGCCAGGACGCGGTGTTGGAGAGCTGGGCGATGACGCCCCGCTCATCAGGGAGCAGGCCCGGCCAGGAGAGGATGTAGAACACGGCGACAACGGCATAGGCGAGGAAGGCGCTGCCGATCCAGAAGGGGGCCGGCTCACGGCGCACCTGATAGCGTCCGAGGGAGAGGAAGGCGATGCTGAGGGCGGCCAGCGCTGCGAAGCCGTCCACCATCGGCACGTACCAGGTGAGGACAATCAAGACCGCTCCCGAACCCCAGTAGAGGCCAAAGGCAAGGTAGAATGCCGCCAGGCCGACGACGATGCCGATCAGCCAATATAGCCACGGGCGGGCGAATTGTCGGGCTCCACCGGTTCTCATAGCCAAGCCCTAGTATGGCCTCCACGACGGATCGCGAGCATCCATCTGCCTCTAACCCGGCTGGCGACCACTGTGTGCAGACCATAGGCCGTCGCCAAGGCGCCTACGGCTTTGCGCGCGAAGCCGCCGTACGCGGCCCGGGACGGTGCTTCTGGCAGCCAATCCGTACTGTTCCAAGGTCCGCCGCTTGGGCGAGGTGACGAATGCTGTGGGCACCGGGGGCACTCTTTGCGCCACCTGAGCTACTGCACGACCTATGCCATCACGGGGCAGAGGCTCTTCTCCGACAATCAGAACCCCGCCTCGCCTGCCCCGCCGACGACCGCCTCGCGGTCGAGCGGCTTAGACGTGGGCCGGCTGTGCAGGGCTGACGCCAGACTATCTTGGACGAGACGATCATGTCTTCCCCGCCCTGCTCGGGTAGGCTCAAGGGGGCCAGGACCCAGTGCTCAAACGCGTTATCGCCGCCACAACTACGCAGGATGGATACTCGTTGGGTATTCACGGTCTGGCCGGAGCAGTTGACTTGGTTGCTGCCAGGGTGGTACTATTCATCATGCATACAACCTAATAGTGACAGGGCCGCTGGGGGAGCGAGTAGCTGAGAGGCGGTATCAAGACCACCAACTCTTGGAACCTGATCCAGTTAGTACTGGCGAAGGGAAAGCGGCGCTCGGGGAAAC
>JAJZQK010000250.1 GCA_021847625.1 Chloroflexota bacterium | reverse complement strand
TCCGAGTAGTTCTCCGTGTACTCGGGCACCACGCTGTCGACGGACTGATCCGCGGCCAGGTCGGAGATCAGGGAGTACTGCCCGTACTGGGACACCGTGCCCACCACCTCGCTCCAGGTCGCGCTGGTCGCGGCCGGAGGGGTGCCCTCGGTGAGCAGCAGGGAGTTCGCGCTCGCCTGCGCCCCGAAGGTGGCGATGTTCCCGGTCGGCCAGATGATCTCCATCTTCCGCCAGCTCATCGCCTTGCCGCCGTTCTTGGGGACCCCGTCCTGGGAGCCGTACTTGTTGTAGACGTTCTCGCTTCTGAACCGGGAGAGCAGCCTGCGGTTGTAGGTCTTGTAACCCTCAACCGTGAGCCCTCCGGTCTGATACTGTTCGGTAGCCATCTCGGTCTCCTAACCGTCAGCGGTAGCGGGAGAGGGTCCGCTTGTGCAGCTCCTCCTCGTACCGCCTGTTAAACTCTGCGTCGTCTGGAATAGCCGCGAGGCTCGGCTTCGCCGGCGCCCCCGCGGGCTTGGTCATGTCGGGCGATTTCTCGCGCTTCAGGAGCTTCGCGGCCTCCTCCTGCCGGATCGCCTCCCGCTCCTTCCCGAGCTCCTTCGCCTTCCAGTCGGCCAGCATCTTGGCCGCGATCTTCGTCGCCACGGTCTGCACGGCCGTCGCGGCGAAGGCGCCCAGCGCCTGCTCGG
Organism: Chloroflexota bacterium; assembly: GCA_021847625.1. Next base: position 5,265 of record JAJZQK010000250.1, on the reverse strand, counting down.
GCTTCTCTGCCACCGCCTTGCTGATGGTGTCGAAGTCCTCGGCGGAGAGCTCCTTCCACTCGGGGATCTCCTGGAGGGACTGGCCCAGTACCCGGCCGATCTCCCCCTCGGTCTTGGATCGAAGGTCCGCCAGATCTCTGCGGGCCTTCTCCGCCTGCTTCTCGGTCAGGTATTGCTGGCTGAACTGGACCGGGTCCTCCTCGGCCAGTCTGCGAAGCCGCTCCTCGGCCTCCTGGTCGGCCCGGTCCTTCTGGTCGGCCTCCCACTTCGCCCGGTTCGCCTCGGTCGCCCGCTGAAGCTCGCTGCCGACGATGCCGGCGATGCGTGGGTGCTTCCTCAGCTGCTCCGGCGGGACACTCTCCAGCGCCTTGGTCCAGTCGAAACCCTCCCCGGCCTGCGCCGTGTCCTGGGCGGCGGCGGGTTTCTCCTGGGCAAGGCCGGCCGTCGCCTGGGGCGATGCCCCCGTGGCGGCAGCCTGGGCGCCCTGGGTCTCCGTCGTCTCCGTGGCCTCGGTCGTGGTCGATGGGGTCGCTACTTCCTCGGGCATCTACCCCTCCCTGAGCATTCAGTGACCTTCAGAATGTTTCGGTACGTTCCGCTATGTCCCGGAATCGTCCTGTTGAACATCCAGAATGGCGTGACAAACGGCCATCGCTATCGTTCGCCCCTCGCCGTGGCTAGTCCACTCATCGTCCGGTCGTCGTCCGTACCACGGCGAGCCTGCGATGTCGCACGTCCAGTAACTTTTCGGAAAGCCCCTATGGAGATTCAACGAGAAGGAGGTAAGCCCCCAATCAAGAACCCAGTCCTCCAAGAGGGACAGGGCGCGGTTGCTATTGCCAGAGTAGTTGTGGGCGCGACGACTATAAGGCACGGGGTTCTTCCCGAGGGCTTTCATTACCAACCTGTTGAGTTCATCGCCGGGCTCGAGTGCAAGGTATTCAGGCTTGATAGGCATCTATTCCTCACAGTGCTCAGGCCGCCTGTGGGGCGGCGAAGGTGTACTGAGTGCTACGGGCCGCCTTGCCAACCGGGCGCGCGGCGTTCAGCTGGGCCAGGAACTCGTTGGGGTCATACCCCGCGGCCTCGGCGGCACTGAGCATCATCTGCTGCCCCACCGGCCCCAGGGCGTCCCACACGGCCGGGTTGATCTGGAATGGCTGCGGCAGCTGCTGGGCCGGCTGCTGGGTGCTCCCGCCGCCGGTGAGGTCGGAGAGCAGCCCGCCCAGGGAGGCAGGCTCGACCGGCCCCGTGAGGGCACTGAACGCCGCCCGGGGCTCCGAACCCAGCACCTGGGAGAGCAGATCCCGGCCCCCGCTCGCGTACTGGAGGAACTGCGCGTAGTTGCGCGGCCCCCGCAGCTGGCTCGCGGTGTCCAGGAGGCTCTTCACCAGGCTCGCCTGGTACTGCTGCTTGCTCGTCTCGTACTGGCTCTGGGAGAGCTGCTGGTCCGCCTTCTGGATGTCCAGCGAGGCCGCCGCCCGGTCGTCGGCGTTCTTCGCCAGGGCAAGATCCTGCTCCGCCTTCTGCCGGGCCAGGGCCGCCTGCTCCTGCGCGCCCTTCTGCAGGATGCTCGAGTACTCGTCCCACCCGCCGTAGCCGTTGGCCTGCGCCACTTGGTCTAGGGCCGACTGCCCCGCCGTGGGGAGTGCGGAGGCTCCCGTCTGCGCGGGAGCGGCGCCGAACTCGGGCGCCAGGTAATCCAGCATCCCCTGGCTGGCCAGTCCTATCAGGGCGTCCTTGTGGCCCGCGTAGGCCGGATTCTGCAACTGGGTCCGAGCAGCCTCCAGGGAGATCCCCTGGTATCGGGCCAGCGCCCGCGCCGCTATCTCCGAGTACACGGTGTCGTTGAGGCTCGCGTCCCCGTGGGGGATCCCCGCCGCCTTCACCACCGGCGCCTTGGCGGCCGGGCTGAGCGGCTGAGGGGCCGCCGCGGAGAGCATCCCCGCCAGGGCCGGAGAGGACTTCGCCAGGGCCGCGAGGGCGCTCGCATAGTCCGGGTAGGTTGGCCCGGTTGGCAGCGGCTGGTACCCCTTCGAGAGGTCGTATCCCGCCCCAGGGGCCGCCGGCGTCGCCGCCGTGATGCTGGGTGCAGCCGGGGTCTGCACCGTGAAGTTGACCTGCGCCCCCGCCTGGTCCTTGGGCCGGTCGTAGCTCTGGCTTCCCACCGCCCCGGGCGTGCCGCTCCAGTAGCTGGTGTCGCCCTGGTTGCCGTACTCCAGGTTGTCGGTATTGTGAAATACCCCGTTGGGGTCGGTCCACTGAGCCATCTTACTGCCCCACCTCCTGCAGTTGCGGCTGTTGCTGCTGTCGTCGGTTCATCGCCTCGTCCGCCGCCTGCAGGGCCAGCAGCACCGCCGCCGGGAGGCCGCTGGCCGATGGTGCCGGGCTCGGGGTCGGGGCCTGGCCCGGCATCCCCGCCGGCCTGGCAGCCTGCAGCAACGCCGTCGCCAGGTTGCCCGCCTCCGGCCCGCCGCCCTGCTCGTTCACCGCTTGACGTGCCGCCTGGAACGGGTTGAAGCGGACCGTCTGCCCGGGCGCCAGCCCCCACCCCAGCGTACCCAGGTTGCTGCTGAACTGGTCGGACAGGGAGTTGGCCAGCGACAGCCCGCTCGAAACGCGCTGGTTGAGGAGGCTCTGCCCGATCTGCGCCCGCTGGGTCTCGGTGTCCTGCGCCTGTTTCGCCTGCTGGAAGGGGGTCGTGCCCGCCATGGCGGCCCGCATGTTCTGCTGCAGTAGCCCCACGATCCCGTCGGCCTCCCCCACCTGCAGCTTCCCCGAGGCGAGCATCTGCTGCACCTGGTCGACGGTCTTCAGGTAGTTGTCGAGCAGCAGCCCCGTCTCGGGCCTGTCGGCGCGCGCCATGTCGGCCCGAATTTTGTCCGTCTGGGCCTGGAGGTAGCCCGTCTGAGCCTCGTTCTGGGCTATCTCGTCGGGGAAGCGCACCCGTCCCACCGAGCCCCCGCCCCCCGCGCCACCGCCCCCGCCGGACGCGCCCACCCCGAGCGCCCGCTGCTCGGTGGCGGTGAGGTCGCGATACTTGCCGGTCGAGTCGTACATCCCCACGGGGATCTGTGTCCCCGGGATGTAGACGATGGTGTTCGGCTCCCCCTTCGCCGCGCCGCCCTTCGCCGCGATCTCCGTCCAGTTCTTGCTGTCGGGGTTCCACGCGAGGGTCCGGCCGTCGGCGGTGTTGATGGTGTGGGGCACCTGGCTCGAAGCCGCCTTCGGCCCCGCGTCGCCCCAATCGGTGATCTCGAAGCTCGCAGCGCCGGGGGCGTCGGGGTAGTTGTCGACGCTCCGGGCCACGAGGGAGGTACCGTCCGCGAAGGTGTAGACGTACTGGGGGTCCGTGTTCGGGCTCTTGATCCCGTTTTCATCCGTCACCAGGGGATCGACGATACGGGTTCCCGTGATCCCCCCGTGGTCGGCGATCAGTTTGTAGAACTGCTCTGGTATCATCTCTCCCCACCTGTGGTAGAATGGACGGCATGTACAAGAAGTACGCGTGGGTGTTCTGGGTATACGGCGCCTGGCTGATCGGCTACTTCATCCTCGCCGGCCGGCTGGACCGCGACGCCTTCAGGCTGTACAGCAGCCTCCCTCTCACCGGCCCCCTGGCCCTTCTGGTTATCGTGCAGCTTCTCGCCTGGATCGTTGGCAGAGTCGAGAAGATCCTCGCCCGTCACCGCGCGCCCTGAGCCTTCCTCCGCCGCGCCTCCTCTGACCCGACCCCCTGCAGCACCATCTGTGAGGCCCGCGCCCGCGCGGCGTCGAGCAGGTTAGCGAACACCTTCTGCCGGTTGGTCGCCGAGTATCCTGCCCAGGAGGGCGAGGCCATGACCCGCCGCAGGTTCTGGTCGAGGAACTGGTTGGTCAGCTGCTGGTAGGTCGTCTCCTCCGCCATCGTGAGGGGTATCCCGTTGATCGTGCTCCCCACGGGGTTGACCGAGGCCGCCACCCCCGCCGCCTTGAGGTTACTCGCCAGGTCCGGCGCCAGCGTCCCGGCCTGCGCCTCGTCCAGTCCCTGCCCGATGGAACCCTTGATCAGCCGCCCCGCGAAGCCGCCCACCAGGGGCACGCCGGACAGGCCCGTGTCCTTCTGATTACCCGTCGCCAGATCGCTCGCGGCCAGCGCCCCGGCGCCCGGCCCGCCCGTCAGGTCTCGTAGCGTGAACTCCACCTGAGAGGGCCGCACCCCAGTAACGCCGGCTATCGCCTGGCTCGCCGCCGTCGCCTGCTCGTCGTGCCGCTTGGTGGCAATCATGCTGTCCCTGAAGGTGTCCTTGTTGAGAGCGAGTTGCGCGCCGGTGTTGATGCCAGGAGGCAGGAACGAGAGCAGGCTATCTGCTGTGTTGGATCCCTGGATGGGGGAGACTCCGCTGGCGGCCCCGAGGAGCAGGTTGCCCCACGCCCTCGTGTCGTCACCGACTGCCCTCTCCGCTGCCTGTCTCGCCATCACGGCGAAGGGCGCGTACTCCCGCAGCTTCAGCAAGACGAACTGAGGTCTGCGGTTCCCCTGGGCGTCGGTGGGCACCTGCCCGGGGAGCATGATCACAACGCCCTGGTCCTTGACGTAATCCGGCACGTCGGCGTAGTCCTTCGCCCGCTGGGGGTCCGATCGGTTCCACGCCTCTGCCGCCACGGTGGGGGCCGCCAGCAGGCCGATCCCCGTGGCTACGAAGCCGCGCGGGTTCTCCCGGAACGCCCGCACCGGCTGGGCCATCGCCTGCACCCCGACGTTGAAGAAGGGGACGAACTGGTTGACGATCTTCGCCACCTGCCCGCCCTGGGCGAAGTCCATGGTCACGGTGCGGCCCCTGATGGTCGCCTGTACGGCGTTCTCCCCGCGTCCCTTCGCTAGCTGGTAGGCCGCCACGCGGGGGGCCAGCTCGATCCGCTCCCCCAGCGCCTCTACGGGCTTCAACGTTGCCAGCCCCTTCACCAGGGACAGCAGGTCCGCGCGGCTCCCGATGTCGAAGGCGTTGCGCCGCGCCAGCTCCTGCACCGTGGCCCGGGTCTGGCCGGGCGTGCCCTCGAAGAAGCCGAACTGCCCGCCGCCGGCCTTCAGGAACTCCGCGGTGTTCCCTTTGAACTCGCCGGAGAGCACTCCTCGGAAGGCGTCGCCGTAGGCCCGGACAAGCTCCGACACGACCTTCGGCAGGTTCTGCGGTCCACCCATCCGGCTCGACTCCCGCACCAGGTAGGTGCCGGCGTCGTTCAGGGCGTTGGATGCCAGGAACACGGGGTTCCGGCTGGTGAGCA
>JAJZQK010000249.1 GCA_021847625.1 Chloroflexota bacterium | reverse complement strand
GCGGTACTGCCGCAGGGAGACCTCGCCACCCGTGTGCGACAGCAGCGTGAAATCGGGCGCCTCGCTCCCGATCGTGAGGGTCAGCGTGCGATTGGCGAGCGAGGTCCGCCCCTTCTTTACTTCCGCCATCTTCCATACCTCCCGCGATGGCCAGGGCTTCTCTCCTCGTCGCTAGCCAATCGGTCGCTTGGCGCCGGCCTGCTGCAGCCGGTCCTCGACGACGTTCCAGTCGAGGTTCTGGAAGAAGGCGTCGATGTACTTGCTGCGCTCGGCGGGCTTGTAGTCCACCATGAAGGCATGCTCCCACACATCCAGGACGAGCAGAGGCTTGAAGCCCGCCGGATGGCCGTCCTGGTGGAGCGTCACCCACTGACTGCAGAGCCAACCCGTCATCGGGTCCTGGTAGAGGAGGGCCCAGCCGACGCCTCGCATCGAGCCGATGGCCTTGAAGTCGCTCATCCAGGCGTCGACGCTGCCGAAGCTCTGCTGGATGGCTTGCACCAACGGCCCGCCGGACGGCATCGGCGCACCCCCGGCCTTGAGCTGCCCGAAGTAGTACTCGTGCAGGATCATCCCGTCGTACTCAAAGCCGAGTCTGCGCGTCAACTCTACCCAATCCGGCGAGCCGACCTTGCCCTGCTTGGTGAGGTCCTGTATGCGCTCGTTCAGCGTGTTGGTGTTGGTAACGTAGCCGGCATACAGGCCGAGGTGCACCTCGATCTGTGGATCCGAGAGGCCCTTCAGGCCGCTGATCTTGAACTCATGCTTCTTGTAGGGTCCCTGCGCTAGCATTGCCATACGATGTCTGCCTCCTAACATAAAGTAGCGGCACGGGTCCGCCGCTCGCGACGGCGAACACCCGATATTGCCCCCGCCGGGGCGGCGATACCTCACCCTGCCGAACACCACTCCGACTGGTGGCGGTCGTGGGCATGCCCTCATGTTAATTATACCGACAGGCGTTCGCTTCGCAAATCGAAGGAAGGCCAGGAGGTTATGTCGATAAGCGTATCCGAGCTTGCTTGGTGACTGAGCTCCACCGTTCGTGGTAGAATTCGACAATTAAGCCACTACGAGGGAACGACGATGTTAGCGTATGGTGACGCGCAACGGTCCTACGGCCGTCCGCCCGGGCCGCCGCTGGCCGAGCTGCACCTGCACCTCGGCAGCGCGGTAGACCCCGCGATTCTCTACTCGATAGCCCACGCCCAGGGGATCCGCCTGCCGTCGCACGGATACTGGGAGTTTCTCGATACAATCACCGCCACACCGGACCATGTCCACACGTTCCAAGGGTACTTGGATCTCTTTCATCTGACGGAACTCGTGCAGTCGAGTCCGGAGGCGATGCAGACCGTCACGCACAGCGTGATCTCTAGCGCCTACCGGCACATGAACATCGACCTTCTGGAACTGCGCTACTGTCCGGCCAAGCGCAACCGCGGCGGCGAACGCGACCTGGACCACATCATCGTCGCCTCGCTGCAAGGCATGCAGCGAGCTTTGCTGGAGTACACGGACGTGCAGGCGGGCCTGATCCTCTGCGCCGACCGCAGTCTGCGGCCGGAAGTGAACGAGGCCATTACCCGCAAGGCCATCCGCTACCGCTCGCTGGGGGTGATCGGCGTCGACCTGGCCGGTCCGGTGTCTAGCGCCTTCGGCGGCATTCGCGAGGTCGGCCGCCTGTTCCGGGGCGTGCGAGACGCCGGCCTGGGTGTAACGATCCACACCGGCGAAATGGGCACCGTGGACGAGGTCTGGGAGGTGGTGGAGCACATCAAGCCCCAACGGATCGGCCACGGAATAAAGGCCGTGCAGGATTGGCGCCTCCTGGATCGCCTGGCCAAAGACGGCATCGTGCTGGAGCTCTGCCCAACCTCGAACCTTCGCACGGGCGTCGTCGGCGATCTGGAGGAATGGCGACGCATCTTCGCGCGCCTGCACGAGGCAGGGGTGCGTTACACGATAAACACGGACGGGCCGCAGATGCTGTGCACCGACCTGATGCTGGAGCGGAAGCTGCTGCTGGAGGCAGGGATTCTCAGCCCCGAGCAGCTGGCGCATGCCGACGCGACGGCACGCGAGGCGAGCTTCATCCCCAGCGACGTGCCCTTCGTGCGCAACCGAGCGCCGGTCGGGATCTAAATAGTCCGGCCTTATCCTTGCTGCACGGCCGGCCGGTTCCGTCATTCCCGCGGAAGCGGGAATCCAGCCAGTGCGCGGCCAGAGGGCGAACGCCGTTCGCCCCTACAAATAACGTTGGATCCCCGCTTGCGCGGGAATGATAGGGATGCCGGCAGAGGCTCCGTTGACCCTCCCGGTAGCGGGCACCCGGGCAGCAACAACTACGGTCGGACTATTTAGTCGGCGGGCACCTTCTGGGCGGTCCTGGCCCTCTGGCTACTTGCCGCCCAGACGCCGGCGACGACCAGCAGCCCGCCCAGAACGTGCGCGGGCGTCACCGACTCGCCAAGGAATACGACCGAGCTGGCCACGGCGACCACGGGGACCAGGTTGATGTAGACGGCAGCCTCGCTGGCGTCTACTTTCGCCAGCGCGTAGTTCCACAGGAGGAAGGTTACCGCCGAGGCCACCAGCCCGAGATAGGCGATGGCCACCCAACCGGCAGGGGTCGGGGCAGGCATCGGCGACGTCAGCAACTCGTAGCCAACCAGCGGCAACAAGAAGAGCGCGCCAAAGCCCATGGTCGCCGCCGAGAACAGCGCGGGGGTGGCGCGACCCTCCAGTCCCTTGCTCAGGATCGTGTAGACCGGCCAAGATATCGCACTACCCACTATTAGAAGGTCGCCCAGCATGCCCTCGGTGCTCAGGACAGCGCCCTCGGTGCCCACGATGATGACGACCACCCCCAGGATGGAGGCGATTACCCCCGCCGCGCGCAGAAACCACATCCGTTCGCCGAGCAGCAGCACCGACAGCACGGCGGTGAGCGCGGGCACGCTGGCCAGGATCAGCGAGGACTTGGAGGCTGATGTGTACACCATCCCCACGTTCTGGAAGGCGAAGTAGAGCGTGCCGCCGACCAGACCGGGAATTGCCAGCTCGCGCCAGGTAAGCCTGATCGGCTGCCGGCGCCGCTCGGATAAGGCCAGCGGCAGCAGGACGGCGCCGCCCAGGACGAAGCGAAGGACGGTCAGCATGAAGGGCGGCACATCCTGCAGCGCCACCTTCGTCGCCGGGAACGTCGTACCCCAAATGAAGACGGTGACTAGGAGAGCGATTTTTGCTAATAGGCGACTGGACATACCGGCGCATTATAGCACAAAGGAGAACGGGATTCTCCAGTTTCACACGGAAGAAACGCCCTCCCGGCGAGATTGGCCGGTCATCGCCCCCCTCCGGCCGCCCGTCGGGCCGGACGACCGCCTGTTTTGGCTGCGGCACAGAACTTGCTGATACTTCATTCTGGCAGTAGGACGCAAACCTGAGCCTGGCCACGGGAGGAAGGAAGATCCATGACCGAGGCGGAGGGGATACCTAAGCGGCAACTCGGAAATACGAGACAGCAGGTGACCGTTCTTGGTTTAGGGGGAGAAGGCGTACTGCGGACGTGGGACCGCGACGCGGAGGCCGAGCGTCTCATCGAGCGCGCCCTTGGCCTGGGGATCAACTACTTCGAATCGGCCCGGGCCTACGCCGGGAGCGAGTCCTACTACGGGGCAGCCCTGCGCGAGCGGCGGCCGGCCATCTTCCTCACCAGCAAGACCGCCTCCCGCAGTGCCGAGGGAGCCCTCCGCGACCTGGACGCCACCCTGAAGAACATGCGGACCGACTACCTTGACCTCTGGCAGCTGCACGACCTGCGCCACGCCGAGGAGTGGGAGCAGGCTAAGAAGCCCAACGGCGTTCTGGCGGCCCTGCGCAGGGCTAAGGCGGACGGCCGCGTCCGCTTCATCGGCGTCACCGGCCACCACGACCCCCGCCTGCTGGCCCGCGCCCTGGAGGAGTTTGACTTCGATACCGTCCTCATGCCGGTGAACGTCGCCGAGGTGCAGTACCCGGGCTTCCTCGACGTCACCCTGCCGGCCGCCATACGCAAGGGGATGGGCATCATCGGGATGAAGGTACTCTGTCGTGGCCTGCTGGTGGATCAGGATTATGGGCTGACCGCCACCAGGCTCATCCGCTTTGCCCTCTCACAGCCCGTCTCCCTGATCACCGTCGGCTGCGACAACGTCGGCCAGCTGGAAGAGAACGTCGAGGCGGCGAGGCGGTACTCTCCCCCCGACGAGCATGAGCGCAACGAACTTATCGCCCTGACCCACCCCTATGCCGACGAGGCCATCTACTACCGCCCGCTATGAAGGCCGCCCGGCCCGCGCCCCTTCGGCTCCCCGCCGGACCAGCCTAAGTTTGGCGATCAGCCAGGTAAGGGATGGTTTGCGGCCCCTCCGGCAGGACACAGATCCGCGCCCCCGGTCCGTACTCGGCCACCAGGTTGCGCACGGTCACCGACACGTCGTCGATGGGGACGAGGTGGGCGTCCTCGATTTGCTGCTTCGTCAGCCCTTCGGAGTATACGAAGATACGCTGCTTCCGGAGGATGTCGCACAGCACCTGCGCTTCCCACTGATCGTACATCGAAAAGGCCGGCTCGTGGATCATCTCGAGGACCGCTTCCGGCGTGGGCCTCATCTTCAGAATCTCGCCGAACGGCCCATGCCCCACCCCTTCCTCACAGCCGGCGGCGATCACAATCGCTCCGCCGGGACGGGCGACCTGCGTGGCCGCCTTCATGCCCTTCACCGACTGGTACAGGTCCAGGTCCGCGGGATAATAGTTGTTGGTGGTAACCACGACGTCGAAGGGCTCCGCCACCGGCCGCATCGCCGTCCGGCGGACGAACTCGATCCCGGCATCCTGCGCCTGCAACAGGTCCCCGGCGAAGACGCCGGTGATCTGGCGGTTTCGGTTCAGGGTGACGTTGAGCAGGAACGTCGGCTTCGTCAGCAGCGCCACCTCACGCATCTCCGCGAAGATAGGGTTGCCCTTGGTCACGCCGTAGGTTGCCTTGGGGTTCCCGATCATCTCGGCGTTGTGGTTACGCATGACCGTATCGCCACCGGCGATGCCCGGCAGCACCGCCTTGCCACCGCCGCTGAACCCGGCGAAGAGGTGCGGCTCGATGAAGCCGGTGAGGATGCGCACGGAGGCCCGTAGGTACTCCCGGTTCACCCAGGCCTCGCTGCCAAACGACGTGCGCCCGATATGTACGAGGTGCTCCTTGTCGTACGCTTCGTGGTTGAGCACGCGATAGCCCGCCACTATCTCCTCGCCCAGCATCGGCACCAGCTCCTCCCGGGTGTTGTGCCGGTGCATGCCAAGGGCGTTGATGAGGACGATGTTCTCGCGCGGTACGTGCGCGAGCTCGCCCAGTAGTGCCGGCAGCAGCAGCCGATTGGGGGTCGGGCGCGTGATGTCGCTGAAGACGATGGCCACGGTGTCGGCGGAGCTGACGAGATCCTGCAGGGGCGCCACACCGTGGGGCTGGCGCAGCGCCGCGCGCAAAGCCTCATCCGGGTTGGGCAACGCCTCGACGTACCGCGGCTCCACAACAGTCACGTTCTCATCCGGCAGGTCGACGTCCAGGCCCTGGCGGCCGTAGGCGAGGCGTATCTTCACAGGTCACTCCCAAGCAAGTTATTCCCCGAGGCCAAATCGTCCAGCCTTATCCTTGCTGCACGGCTGGCCGGTTCTGGTCATTCCCGCGGAAGCGGGAATCCATCCGGTGCGCGGCCATACTAGGCACTGGATCCCCGCTTGCGCGGGGATGACCGAGTAGATGAGGCCGTTGAGATTGAAGCCCTCACTGGATCCCCGCTTGCGCGGGGATGACGAAAAGCGCCCGAAATGACGGGCGATTTGGTGCACTGGATCCCCGCTTGCGCGGGGATGACAGGGACGCCGGCAGAGGCTCCATTGGTCCTCCTGGTGGCGAGCACCA
>JAJZQK010000248.1 GCA_021847625.1 Chloroflexota bacterium | reverse complement strand
GGCTCTTGCGCCTTCCGGCCAGTGCCCTGCAGGCGCAGCAGCAGCGGATGGATACCGTCGCTCACAACCTCGCCAACGCCGACACCGCCGGCTTCAAGAAGGTGCAGGTGTTCGCCGCAGACCTCAATTACGAGGCGCTGCGCCCGGAGATCATCCCGGTTGCCGATGGACAGCTGCTGCAGGGGGCGGGTACAATGGCCGCGCCTGCTTACCGCCTGATCGCCCAGGGACCGCTCGAGCCAACCGGCCGTGACCTCGACGTGGCGATCGAGGGCGCGGGCTATCTGGTGGTGCGCAACGTCGACGGCAGCGAGGCCTATACCCGTGACGGCGCCCTTGAGGTCGACAGCGCCGGTCGCCTGGTCACCGGCGGGGGCTTGGCGCTGCAGCCAGAGGTCGTGCTGCCCCCGGGAGGTAGGATCGTGGGCTTCTCGGCTAACGGAGAGATAATGGCCTCGGTGGACGGCGGAGACCCCACCGCCATCGGTCGCCTGCAGTTAGCGACGTTCGCCAACCCGGCGGGTCTGGCGCCGATCGGCGAGAACGTGTTTGCGGCCACACCCGCGTCGGGGCCGGCGACGCTTGGCGCCCCTGATGCGGAAGGGTTCGGCAGTCTCGTGCCGCGGACGCTCGAACGATCCAACGTGGACGTCGGCGAGGAGATGGTGAACATGCTCACCGCCCAGCGGTCCTACCAATTCAGCGCGCGGATGCTGCAAATGGCCGACGAGATGCTCGCCGAGGCGCGGGACATATGGCGATAGCAGGGCACTCAACCAAACCTGAACCTAAAGTAGACGATCTTCGTGCCGATGTTATCAGTGAGCGCGTATTCCCGTGCCGCCCGAGCAGGCGCGCAGGGAAGGAGGTCCTATGAGAATCGACAATGGGAACCTGAACAGCCATCAGGTCGCGGAGACAAGAGAGAAGTGCCCGGTCGAGCATGCCAAGGGTGGACAGCGCACCGACAAGCCAACGCGGACCGGCGATTCGGTCGATCTGTCGCCGCGCAGCCGAGAGCTGCTGCTTATGCACCGCAAGCTCGAGGAGACGCCGGACGTGCGCGAGGAGCTGGTGCAGTCCCTCCGCGACCAGGTGCAGAAGGGGACCTACAGGCCATCCGGCAAGCAGATCGCGGCCAAGATGATGGAAGAGCTTGGCGACCTGTTCCGAGGGTAAGGGACGATGGCACTGGGAGAGCAGTTAATCGAACCTCTAGCCGACTTCGAATCGTGGTTGGCGGCGGCGGTCGTTGCGCTCAAAGAGGGGACGCCGGAAGCCGTCGAGGCCGCCTGCCGCCGAGCTTGTGAGAGCCTAGAGGCGGCCGCCGCGGACCCTGCGACGGTCTCCACCGACCGCCTGCGCGGGTTGCACGCGCGCGTGGGCCAGATGTTGGCAACATTGGGCGCTCTTGGCGATCTTAACCGAGAGTCACTCGCTCAGATTGCCAACCTCGTGCAGGGCAACGGCTACGCCGAGTCGCCCGGACCGCGGGCCCCGAGAGAGGGCCCTGGCCTTCAGGCCTGGGAAGCGTAGGGGAACCCCGTTCATGGGCTGCTCTCAGTGGAGAGCGCGGGAAAGGAGACTCCGTTGACGTCGACATTCAGCGGGATAAGCATAGCGCTGAGCGCCCTCATGGCGCAGCGGCAGGCGGTTGAGACGACCGGGCACAATGTGGCTAACGCCAATACCCCCGGTTACTCTCGCCAGGAGGTCGCTCTAGTCGCTCGCACGCCGTTCCCCCCGCCCTTCGCCCGCTGGCGGGTAGAGATGGGCCAGATTGGCACGGGGGTCGATATGGCCGGCGTCCGGCGGATGCACGACCAGTTTCTCGATCTGCAGGTCCGCCAGCAGTTGCAGCGCTTGGGCGGATACGAGTCGGTAGCCAACACCCTCAGCCGTTTGGAAGACGTGCTGTTGGAGCCCAACGATAACGGGCTTGGCGACCTGCTCAATCAGTTCTGGAATGCCTGGGACGAGCTCGGCAACGCGCCGACGAGTTCGGCGGCACGGGCCAACCTTATCTCCTCCGCGCAGACGGTGGCCTCTCGCTTCCAGCAGTTGTTCGGCCAGCTAGACACGCTGAAGGGCGAGCTCCTCTCGCAGGCGGACACGCTGGCGGTGAAGGTAAATACCCTCTCCACCCGGATAGCCGACCTGAACGGCCAGATCGCCACGGTGGAGCAGGCCGGCAACAACGCCAACGACCTGCGCGACCAGCGCGACCTGCTGCTGGACGAGCTGTCCAAGTCGGTCTCCTACGAGTCGTTCGAGGACGGGCGGGGGGCAGTGTCGGTCTACGTGGGCGGCTCGGCGCTGGTGAGCGCCGACCACGCCAACGCCATCAAGATGGACGGCGGTTCCCTCGTCTGGTCCGAGACGGGTAACGCGGTTACCCTCCGCGGTGGCGAATTGAAGGCCATCCTCGGCCTGGTGTCCGACGACGGCAATCCACTGGACGATACCGCCGACGGGGCGGTGACTCGTCAGCTGAACGCTCTTAACAAGCTGGCGCAGGGCATTGCCGACGGCGTGAATGGCCTCCACCAGACCGGCTTCGCCCTGGATGGCACCACGACGGGGCTCGACTTCTTCACTTTCGCCGACCCCGCTGACCCCGCCAAGTACATCGCCGTGAACGAGGACTTGGTGGCCCATCCCGAGTCGCTTGCCGCATCACAGGGTGGATCGTCGGGCGATGGCGCCAACGCCCAGGCCATCGCCGCTCTGCGCCACGAGACCATCGCCAGTCTGGGGGGCGCGACCGCGAATGGTTTCTACGAGGGGATGATCGTCGGCCTGGGGGTGGAGAGCCAGCAGGCGTCGGCCCTGGTGGCGAACCAGCAGATTGTCGTCGATCACCTGGAGCAACAGCGGGAGTCTTTCTCGGGAGTGTCGCTGGACGAAGAGGCGACCAACCTGGTGCGGTTCCAGAACGCCTACGCGGCGGCGGCGCAGTTCATGAGCGTGGTTGACGACATGCTAGACCGGCTAATCAACGTCGTCGGGGCGGCCGGGCAGTAGACGGGAGGAGTGGCAATGCGCGTTACGAACAAGATGATGGCGAACCTGGTCACGGCTAACCTGCGCCGGAACGCGGAGCGGCTGGCCGCATCGCATGAGAGGCTGTCGACGGGCAGGAGGCTGAACAGGCCGTCTGATGACCCCTCGGCGCTCTCCCGGGCTCTGAGCGTGCGGCGGACGATTGGCGAGAACGAGCAGTACATGCGCAACATCGACAACGCTTCGGGCTGGTTGAGCGCCACCGACGTGGCGCTGGCGCGGGTGGGGGACCTCGTCACACGGGCGAGCGATCTGGCCGCCCGCGGCGCAAACGATACGCTCGGCGCCGAGCAGAGAACGGCGATGGCCGGCGAGGTGACGCAGCTGCTCGAGGACCTGCTCCAGGTCGCGAACAGCAGCCATGGCGACGACTACCTCTTCGCCGGTGTAGAGCAAGGGCAGGCCCCCTACACGGCGGACGATCCCCTCTTGCCGACGAACGTCACCTACCAGGGAGCTGGGAAGCTCGAGCGAACGATCGGCGCCGACGCGAAGATGGCGATCAACCCGGCCGACGGCGGCGACGCCTTCGAGTTCGCCCCCGGCAGGACCGTCTTCGACGCCCTGATCTCCTTGCGCGACGCCCTGCTCGCGAACGATCAGGCAACTATTTCGGCTTCGCTGGACGATCTGGATTCCGCGCAGACGCACGTTTCCAGCCTGCGGGCGGCCATCGGCGCCAAGGTCACAAGGTTGCAGCACGCGGGGGATCAACTCAAGGCCGGCCAGGTGGAGATGCAGGCGCAGCTCTCCAAGGACCAGGACCTCGACGTGGCCGAGGAGCTGATGAACTACTCCACCGGCGAAACGACGTACAAGGCCGCTCTAGGCACCGCGGCCAAGACGTTGATGCCTTCCCTCATAGACTACTTGACGTGAGGTCGGTATGAAGATCACAACTACCGGTTTCGGGCAACCGGCCGAGGTCGAGGTGCCCGAAGGCGACCTTATCACATTCCCCGGCGGCATCGCGGGCTTCGAGGAGCATAACCGCTTCGCGGTGCTGCGCGAGGTGGAGCTGGCGCCGTTCGTGCTTCTGCAGTCGCTACGCGATGCCTGGACCGCCTTCGTGGCCATTGACCTATCCGAGGTCGGTCAAGACTACGATCTGGCGCTCGCCGCCGCCGACGAGGAGGTCCTGGGACTCGCGAGCCGGAAGCCGCTCGTGCTGGGCATCGTCAGGCTGGGCGAGAAGGCGGAAGATGCCACGGTGAATGCCCTGGCGCCGGTGGTGATCAACCCGGACCGACGCTTGGGTCGCCAGGTGATCCGGCGCGACGAGGGTTATTCGCTGGCCGAGCCGCTGTTCGCCGGCGTGGAGAGCGGTCTGGCCACCGCTTGCGGAAAGGGGTAACCGTATGCTGGTACTGGCCAGACGCGAAGGCGAGAGCATCGTCATCGGCGAGGACGTGGTCGTCACCGTGCTGGGCTGCGAGGGCGGCATCGTCCGTCTTGGCATCAGCGCGCCGCCCTCCGTTGCCGTGCTGCGCCAGGAGATCGTGCAGCAGGTTGGGCAGGAGAACCGTTCGGCCTGCTTGAGCGGCCGCAATGTCGGTGGGCTGGCGGCCTTGCGGAAGGGTTACCGGGCGAAGGCCGTGGCGGCGCCGGGCCGCAACGAACAGCGATAGATTGGTAGACGCATAGGCGGCGAGGTTCCGCCTAGAACGTAGGGGGTTGGGGACGTGGCAGATAAGCGCAAGAGGAAGGGACGACCGGCGATCAAATCCACGAACGGGCGGGCGGCGGTCGTCGCCGAGCGCTGGCAGAAGGGCACGCGGCTATTCCGGGAAGGGAACGTGCTGCGGGCGATCGAGGAGCTGGAGCGGGCCGTTGCCCTTGCTCCTCGCCAGGCTGACCTTGCAAGCGGCCTGGGGCTGGTCTATCGCAGCATCGGCTCGTTCGGCAAAGCCCTAGAGTGCTACCGCAAAGCCCTCGCCGCCGACCCTGGCCACCTGGACGCCGGCAACGATCTGGCCGCGCTCTACTTTGCTCGTGGTCTCTACGACGAGGCGCGCGCCATACTCCAGCGCCTGGCCGCGGCCCATCCCCAGGACGAGCGGACCCGAGATAACCTCGCCCTCCTCGACAAAGCGAGCGCCGAGAGCGGTCCCGCAGCGCGCCTGCCGTTGAAGGCGAAGGGCGACCGGCAGACCGTTTCGCTTTGTATGATCGTGCGCGACGAGGAGGCTAATCTGCCGGGCTGCCTGGAGAGCGTGCGCGACCTCGCGGACGAGATGATCGTGGTCGACACGGGTTCCACCGACCGCACCGTGCAGGTCGCCAAATCGTTCGGGGCGAAGGTGTACTACTTCCCCTGGTGCAACGACTTCGCCGCTGCCCGTAACGAGTCGCTTCTCCGCGCCACGGGCGATTGGATACTGTACCTGGACGCCGACGAGCGGCTGGAGGACGGTGGCTGCCAGAAGATCCGGGAACTGGTGGATGCCGGCAAGTACGATGCCTATTCTCTGGAGATACGGAACGTCAAGAGTGAGGGCCGCGGGGAGGCGGACACGACCCACACCTACAGCCGGCTCTTCCGCAATCGTCCGAACGTCAGGTTCGAAGGGACCGTTCACGAGCAAATCTACCCCGCCCTCTACCGGGCGGCGATGGAGGTCGGCCCCGCCGACGTACGGATCATTCACCTTGGGTACGACCTCTCCGAGGGGGAGATAAAGCGCAAGGCAGAGCGAAATCTGCCGATGCTGCTATTGCAGCGGCATGGGTTCCCCAACGACCTGCTGGTGCGCGTAAACCTGGCCAACGCTTACCTTATCCTAGGCCGCTATGCCGATGCCCTGAGCGAGTTCAGGGCGGCGGTGGCGATCCCGAGCCCGGAGTATCACGCCCGGGCCTACGCGTACTTGATGGTCGCCACGCTCCTTCTCAACCACGAGAAGGAC
>JAJZQK010000247.1 GCA_021847625.1 Chloroflexota bacterium | reverse complement strand
CGTGACGCCGCTAATGTCGCCGGAGGCTCGTCTGCTGGTCTACCAGGTGTTGCCGACCTCGGAAGTAACCGCCGACTACCTTCCCTTCACCGTCTCCGGCGACCTGCCCCAGAAGGTGCAGGTGGCCTTCAGCCAGGAGGAGGTTAAGCCGGGCGACGAGGTGGCCGTCAACGTGCAGACCCAGGGCCCGGCGAAGGTCGGCCTGGTGGCCGTCGACAAGTCGGTCTTCATCCTCGCCGAGAATCGTCTGAACCTGCAGCAGGTCTTCGCCGAACTGGAACGGCTCTACCAGCAGCCCCAGGCCGAGCTGCACGAGGCCCGGCCCATCTTCGAGAAGGTGAGCGTGCTGGGCGCCAAGGACGTCTTCCAGGACGCGGGCGTGGTCGTGATGAGCAACAAGTACGTGCCCGACGGCAAGGATTACGAAAACCCGGTGAAGATGGACTTCGGCAGGGCGGCCGGTGGCGCGATGCCCCCCCTCTTGGCACCCCAGGCAGCCCAATCGGCCGCCGTGGAGGAAGCAGCGAAGGTGCCGCAGCCGACAGGGGTGTCCCAGGACGCGCAGCTCGCCGACGTGCAGCGCGTGCGCCAGTTCTTCCCCGAGACCTGGATCTGGGAGGAGCTGACGACGGATAGCTCCGGCCAGGCCACGAAGCGCTTCACGGCCCCCGACAGCATCACCACCTGGATGATGCGCGCGGTCGCCCTCTCCAAGGAGACGGGCCTGGGCCTGGCGGAGGCGCAGTTGCGGGTGATGCAGCCGTTCTTCGTGCAGATCGACCTGCCCTACTCCGTCATCAGGGGCGAGCGGTTCCCGGTCAAGGTGGCGCTCTACAACTATCTCGACACCGCCCAGCAGTTCGTGGTCCAGATCGAGGCCGACGACTGGTTCGACCTGGCCGACGACGCGCAGAAGACGGTGCAGGTCGGGCCGAACGAGGTGGGCGGCGTCTCCTTCACTATCAGTCCCAAGCAGCTGGGCACGCGGCAGATCAAGATCACCGCCCGCTCGACCTCGGCCGCCGACGCCATCGTCAAGGACCTGATCGTCGAGCCGGAAGGCGTGGCCCGCGAGGAAGTGGAGAACGCCGTCCTCGCCGCCGGGTCCGCCCGCCAGGTCGATATGTCGCTGCCCGTACCTATCATCGACGGGTCCGCCCGCGGCTACGTCGCCCTCACGGGGAACTTCCTTACCCAATCGATCCAGGGCCTGGAGGGGCTGCTGCGGATGCCGTTCGGCTGCGGCGAGCAGAACATGATCCTCTTCGCCCCCAACGTCTTCGTCACCAACTACCTGAAAGAGACGGGGCAGATGAAGCCGGAGGTCATGGCCAAGGCGGAGACGCTGATGGTCACCGGCTACCAGCGCGAGCTAACCTACCGGCGCAGCGATGGCAGCTTCTCGGCCTTCGGCAACCAGGACAAGGAGGGCAGCCTCTGGTTGACGGCCTTCGTCCTCAAGACCTTTGCCCAGGCCAAGGGCACGATCTACATCGACGACGCCGTCCTCTCGGCCGCCCAAAGATGGATCGTCAAGCACCAGCAGGCGGACGGCTCCTTCGAGCCGGTTGGCTTCATCCACCACCAGGACATGCTGGGCGGCCTCAAGGGCAAGCCCGCGCTGACGGCCTACGTGGCCATCGCCCTGCAGGAGGCCGGCGAAACGACCGCCTCGGCCAAGGCGATCCGCTACCTGGAGAACTCGCTCAACTCGCTTGACGACCCCTACGCGGTGGCCATCACCACCTACGCCCTGGAGCTGGCGAAGAGCGGCAAGGCCGGCGCCGCTTACGACAAGCTAATGAGCATGGCCCACGAGGGAGAGGACGGCCTCTACTGGGGTGACGAGCGGATCGTGCCCGAGCCGCTGGCCCCCGAGCAGCCCGGCGTGGCGCCAAGGGTTATGCCGATGCCGCGGCCCAACGAGAGCGCCGTCATCGAGACGACGGCCTACGCCACCCTGGCCCTCATCGAGCACGGCGACCAGCTGACCGCCTCGCGGGCTACCAAGTGGCTGCTGTCCAAGCGCAACGCCCTCGGCGGCTTCGGCTCCACGCAGGACACCGTCGTCGGCCTGCAGGCGCTGACGCGCTTTGCCACCAACGCCAAGTCGGACGTCGACGCCACGGTCACGCTGCGCTCCGGCGATTGGCAGAAAGAGGTACGCATCGATCCGACCAACGCCGACGTGCTGCAGGTGATCGACGTGCCCACCGGCGGCACCCTCATGGTCGAGGCCAAGGGCAAGGGGCAGATCGTTCTTCAGTCCGTGCGCCGTTACAACGTACCCGACGCCGAGGAACCGCGGCTGTCGATCTTCCAGATGAACGTGGACTACGGCGTCGACGAGGTGGAGGTGAACGATCTCATCACCGTCAAGGCCTCGATCAAGTTCACGCCGCCCGAGCCGATGGAGGCGGGGATGGTGGTGATGGACGTGGCCGTGCCCACGGGCTTCGCGCCGGTCACGGACAGCATCGAGCAGCTGGTCCAGCGCGAGCCGAAGCTCAAGCGCTACGATATCGCCGGCCGCAAAGTGATCCTCTACATCGAGGACATGCAGCCGAACGAAGAGTTGACCTTCACGTTCCAGGCCCAGGCCCTCTACCCGGTGAAGGCCCAGGCCGTGACGTCGCAGGTCTACGCCTACTACCAGCCGGAATGGCGCGGCGAAAGCCTGGGCGGGGCCATGGAGGTGCGGTGATGGGGCGGTAGGCTTTGCGCCGCGGGCTCAGCCGACAGCAGGGCGAGAATCATCTCGCCCTGCTGTTTTGTTTCGAGGCCGGCCATACCCGGAGGCGCCAGCCAAGCCCCCCCTCCCTTTCAGGGAGAGGGTAGGGGCGAGGGGACATGTGCTCGTCCGCGGAACTTAGCTATACGTCGGCAAATGCTAGTTGATGCGCTTGCCGTAAGTGATGGCTAGCGAAACCTCTTGCAGACGCGGTCGTTACATTAGGAGTGGGCATTCTTAGTATATCCACAGACAAGTAGGAGACCAGCCATGCGCCCTTGCGGTCAGCGACAAGCAATGGTCACAGCCAGCATATTGCTTCTGTTGTTGCTCGGTCTCCTACCGGCACCGGCGGGCGCCGAGGCGCTCGACTTCGACTTGGCCGATGGTTCCGGCCATTTCTACAAGCAGACCAACGGCCAGGGCGGACAGGGCGAGACCGGCTTCGCCGTCGTCAATGCCGACGGTATTCCCTTCTGGGACGAGTACCAACGCCTTGGCGGGCCGCAAACGCTGGGCTATCCGGTCAGTCGACGCTTCGTCTGGGACGGCTTTGTCGTCCAAGCCATGCAGAAGGTGGTCTTTCAGTGGCGACCGGAGGTGAGGGCCGTCTACTTCGTGAACATCATCGACCTCATGCACGACCAAGGCTTTGACGGCTGGCTGCAGGTCTATCGCCAGACGCCGCCGCCTTTCGACGACGCACCGGATACCGGCCTCCCTTGGGATCAAGTCACCCGCCGCCACTGGGCGTTTCTCGACACCAATCCCGCCATCAAGGCTCGCTACTGGCAGGACTCCGACCCGCTGAACCATTTCGGCCTGCCAACGAGCTACGCCGACGAGGGCAACTGTTTCGTCATCCGCGCCCAGCGCGCCATCTTCCAGTACTGGAAAGAAGACGTGCCGTGGGCGCGGGCAGGGCAGGTGACGGTCGCCAACGGCGGCGCTCTCGTCGTAGAGGTAGGGCTGATTCCCGAGGTTGCAGCCATGCCCGAGCCGCCAACCGACATGACGAACCCCGACCCGGTCTTGAACCCGCTTAGCCACGACTGGCAGAGCCCGGGCTACGTCTCAGCCGTCGGCGGCCAGCTGTACGACCCTCGGGGCGCGCTGTTCCGCTCGGTCGGCACGAACGTGCCCAACCTGCCCTATCGCGACGGCCTCGACCAGAACCTGGAGTGGATGCGCCAGCACAATATGCGCTGGATGAGGGTCTTCGCCACGGGCCACTCCCTTGGGCCGGATCAAGCGCCGGCCGATGCGGCCGACGCACTGGCCGCACTGAGTGCGCTGCTCAACCAGGTCGAGCAGTTCAACAGCGCTCACGCCCCCTCCGAATCCATCTACGTCCTAATAGCCCTCACCGATTACTACCCGCCCGGCGTGCCGGGCGACCGCTATGCATTTGACCATCCCACCTTCCAGCAATCGCCCGTGCTGCCGGCGCCCTGGTTCCGCCGTGGCGTTCGGTCTTTCGACTTCGACCAGGAGCACGGCTTCGGGCGGCTGTACGATCTGCCGAACTACGAAGCCAACTATAAGCCCTGGGTGCAACAGATCGTGTCCCGTCTGTCGCACAGCAAGGCTCTTCTGGGCTGGCAGCTCGGCAACGAACTGAAGCCTCGGGGCAGCCCGCGCAATGGCATTACCTCCGCCCAGGCCTACGATTGGTACTTGGACTTCACCCAAGATATGGTCGACACGATTCGGGGCGAGGACCGCAACCATCTCATCTTCATGGGCGCCCAGTACATTGCCGAGCTGGTCGATTGGCCCTACCGCGTCGACGGCCACCCCGAGCCCGGGCCAGTTTCCCAATACCGCGATCTCGTCCGGCGGATGCTCGACGCCTGCGGTGAATATTGCTGGAACGTGTGGACGGTGACGGCCTACGATTTCAACCCCTATGCGCTTGACGACATCACAATGTTCAGCCGGGCCGGCGCGTCGGTTGTGGCCACCGAGTACGGCTTCACGCGAGGGACGCCGGACGATATGCAGGAACGGTTTGGCGGCGATCGTGCCACGGCGGTGCTTGACGGGCTCGCGCGCCCGTGGCAGGACATCGACGGGAACACGCAGCCGCGACTGTGGAGCGTGCCCGACCTGTTCGCCAGCGGGCAGCTAGCTGGGGCCGCCCCTTGGGCCTCGCCCGCACCTGGGCCGGGGGCCGAATTCGATACCGACGGCAGTCGTGGGATCACCGGCACGCCCGACGAGGCGGCGCTCTGGTCGGCCTGGAGCCAAGTGGCGGCTTATGGCAATGCCACCACCGCCTCCACCTCAACCAGGCAGTCTGGAGAGGCCAAGCGCGCCTCGACGGTGGCCCGCGCCGGCCGGTAGTCGCCGAAGAAGGCGGCGTAGCCCACGTTCATCTGCTCTAAGTGTCCCATAACAAGAAGGCCCGCAGCAAGTGCGGGCCCTCTCCGTGTTTCTGTTCTCTGTGGCGCTAGCCCTCGCTCTCGCCGGTGAGCGAGGCCAGGTAGGGGGCGCCCAACTTGTCGACGAAGTCGTTGATGTTCTGAAATTCGTCGAGGTGGTCTTCCTCCACGTCGGCAATCCTCTGGAACAGTAGCTCGGAGACGTGGTCGCCCTCGTCCGCGCAGACCTTGGCCAGGTCGTTATAGAGATGGATAGCATCGCTCTCCAGCCCTATGTCGTTCTGCAGCAGCTCGGGGATGCTCTGCTGCTTCTTGATGCCGGACTCGGCCGGGACGTAGGGCTTGCTGGTGGCAACACCGCCGAGGAAGAGGATGCGTTCGGCGAACTCTTCGGCGTGCTTCATCTCCACGATGGCGATTCGCTTCAGCACGTCCGCCAGTTTGCCGTACATCTTATCTTCCAGCTCGTAGTGGTGGATCATGTACTGGGCGACCGCCGTGAGTTCGTGCGATCTGGCGTCATTTAGAGCGTCGATAACCCGGTTGTTCATCGTTCCTCCTCTGATCTACTGGTATCACTGTTTGGCTAGACACAGCGAGAGCGAGACGTAGATGTCTCACTTCCCGCCCCGCCGCTGTGGTACTACCTAATCTAATTGTAGCACGCCCCTCCCAAAGATGGTATGCGAGCGGTTGGCCTTTGCAGCGCCTTCAATCCGGCCGGGAACCAAGTAGTCCGGCCTTATCCTTGCTGCACGGCCGGCCGGTTCCGTCATTCCCGCGGAAGCGGGAATCCAGCCAGTGCGCGGCCGGAGGGCGAACGCCGTTCGCCCCTACAAATAACGTTGGATCCCCGCTT
>JAJZQK010000246.1 GCA_021847625.1 Chloroflexota bacterium | reverse complement strand
ATCTCGGCAGATCAATTGGGCGTCCAGACTATGCCAGGGTAGGGTGAAAAGCCGCCATCCGGCCGCCTAAACTGGGTAAACTACTCGCCCTAAGCTGATCTCGGTTCTCTCCAACGCTCCTCGATCGGCCCACTATCACTTCGCCTACCGTGATCCTCGTCCGTTTCGCGGCTGCGAGACCGAATCTGCGCGTCACGATCCTCGGTTCTGCGCTGCCCGGTTAGGTAGGCTAAGTCGTCCTGCGACTCCAACCTCGAGCGGCGCCGGCCGTTGTCTAAGGTCATGTTTGCCTCCAGTGGCCGGAGTCCTTTGACCAGCGGCGGTGGCCGGCTGGGGAAAGGGACCGTACGGATTCCGTTCGCTCTGCCTGCACTAGATTGCCTATGCTAGGCGGCGCTGGCGGCGAGAGACATGCGCAGCTTCTGCTCCTGGGCCTCGTTCAGCGTGTACCCGCACTGGATACATACTACGTAGGACGCGCCGATGTCCCGTTCCAAGAATAGATCTCCGTGGCATCGTGGGCAACCTTTCAGCCAAAGCATCTCTCATCCTCCCCGTGACATAGCGTCGTACGCTTCATCGCAGCCTTCCGCAAGATTCGTGCCAAGTTGTCGACGCCTTGGCACTTTGTCTGCTGATCCGAGTACGAATTTCCGGACAACGTTGGCTGCCGAGAGATACCTCAGCAAGATCCGTACCACCTGCCCCCTCCACAGCGGCTGGTGCGACGGTATTCTTGGGCAGCTAGCCAGCGGTCTATCGATGCTTGTTGCCGCCCTGGTGCGGACGGGAAGGATATGGACGGGGGATTGGTCTACGGGTGAGTCTTGGTGTTTGACAGTCCCGCCGGTGCGACCGTATAATTCACGGTGGATGTGAGCCCCTGTAGCTCAGTGGATAGAGCGCTTGGCTTCGGACCAAGATGTCGCGGGTTCGAATCCTGCCAGGGGTGCCTAGCGGCCGCTAGGTGGTCTGTCTTGACCACTAGCGGCCGATTTCTATTTGGCCCAGCGTGGCTAATTTCGCGGGCCAGCCGGCAATCGGCAGGCGCTCCACGGAAGGCAGTTCGTACACGGCCACGGCCAGAGTGTACGTCCCGGGCCCAGCGGGCCAGCGGATGGCCCTGGCGTCGACGACGAGTTCTCCGCTCTTCCACTGCGAAGTTGGCGCTTTCCCGTTCGCCGGCGGGCCATCCGCCTGCTCGGCCAGCGCACCACTCGCGTCGAGCAGCTGAAGGCTGATGACGTAGTCCTTGGCAATTGGCCCTTGGGCGCGCCAGTACAAGACGACGCTGCCCTCCGTGCCGGCGCCGATTCCGCCCGCGGCGCTCGGAACCTCGTAGCCGACGAGCTCGACGGCGCCCCCGAACACGAGGTTCGTCTGCCTGCCCCCGGGAATCCGATACCTGACGTACTCCTGGCCCGCGACGCGCCTCGCCTCCATACAGATAGCGTGTCCCTGCAGCCAGTCCGCCACGGCGCTGGTCTTGTCCCACATTGCGAAGGCGTCGGGCACGAACCAGATCTGCCGCCCCGGCCCCGCCTTCTGAGCCAACTCGCGGTCAAGCTCCGCCAGCGTGAGCCCCTGGGCCGATGGTTCCACCGTTACCTCGGCGTGGCCGCCGAGGAGGCGGTAGTAGTAGAAAAACGAAGGGTCGATGTGGTTCACCAGGACGAGGTCGCCGGGCTGGACGGATTCCACGATGCTGGCCACGAACGGACGCCAATTGCCGGGTCCCTGGCCGCCTCGATCCGTGAAGTAGGAAGTAAGGCCGGACGTGCCATAGAGAGCGAGTGCCACTGCCAGAACGCCGGCGACCGCCGACATAAAGGCCGAGGACGGCCTCCGCCACGCCCCACGAGCGCCGAAGACCGGCGCCAATCCCCGGGCGGCCAGGATGTAGATTGCGGGGGAGATCACGATCAGGTACCTGTCGCTGAACACGGGTCGAGGCCGTGATGCCAAGAAGAGAGCCGCGAAGGGCACGGCCGCGAACGCGATCAGCATCCACGCCGCCCGACGCTCTCGCCGAAGCATCACGGCCGCCCCAAGGCAGGCGGCGACGCCCACGGCCCAAGCGTAGGTTTCCGCCTGGGCAGACGGCAGCATCCCTCCCGAGGTATGCGCTTGCACCAGCATGGCAACTGCCTCGCCGAGGGAGGGGGAAGACATGTTCCCTCCGTAGGAAGGACCGACCGAACCGACGGCCAGACCCAGCCAGGGCAGGAAGAGAAGCACTGCCACTGCCTGTCCAACAAGCCAGTGTCGCACCGTTTCCCCGTCCGCGTCGCGGCACAGCAGCCAGCGCCCGGCAAGGGCCAGGTCCACGGTGGCAACTACCAACGCGAGGACGTAGTGCGTGTAGAGGGCGAAAATGGTGCAGGCAGCCAAGGCATAGGCGTCTCGTCGACGCGGTTTGCCGTCGGCCGTTAGTAGGCGCAGTCCCCAGTAGAGCACGCCGGCCGATACGGTGGCCGCGAGGGCGTACATGCGGGCGTCCTGGCTATTCCAGATTTGATATGGGTTCGTCGCCACGAGCAGCGCCGCGATGACGCCGGCCACTGGCGCGCCTATCCTCCTGAGGAAGACGAATGAGAGCGGGACGAGCAGGAGCCCTGCCGCGGCCGAGAGCCACCGGACGGCGACCTCAGAGGTGCCTGCCATTTCCATCCAGGCCTTGAGGCTAAGGTAGTACAGCGGCGGATGTGGCTCGCCCGTTCGGAGTTGCTGGATGATGGCGCCGAGGTTTTCCTGGGCGAACGAGACGCTGAAGGCCTCATCCCCTCGCAGGTCATGGTATCCGAGATGGACGAAGCGCAGCCCTGCCGCCAGGAGGGTTACCAGCAGGACCATCGTTCGCAGTTGCCAAGTGCGCTTCACCACCAACCACCCTCCTCTTCAGTGTGCCTGGGAGCGAATGCATTATAGGATCATCCGGTCGCCGAAGTCGAGGGCCGCCACCCGCCGAATCGTTGTCCCCTGCCCTACCCTGTGATAGAATCCTGACCGACCGGTCGTGGAGGCGATGGACGGGGCCAGCGCGCGGTGGCGAATACGATTGCAGGCGGCGGTGCGAGAGGATGACGACAGGGGCCCGGATTGACGTGGGGGACGCGGCGCCGGCAGGGCGGAGGGCCGAGCGATTCGGCCGGTTGCCCGCGCTGCTTGGGCAGCATTGGCCGGCGTTACTCTGCATCGGCCTGGCGTCACTCGTCTTCTTCTGGCCGCTCGTCACCCCCGACGATGCCGCGCGGATGTTCGTGCGGGCAGGCGACTTCACGCGTCAGTTCTACGCCTACCACAGCTTCGCGGCCCAGGAATGGTGGGCGGGTCGCGTTCCCCTGTGGAATCCTAATATCTTTGCCGGGCACCCCTTTCTGGCCGACATCCAGACCGCCGTCTTCTACCCGCCCGCGTTGCTGTGGGCGTTTCTCTTCGGGAGCGACGGATTGTCGTTCCAGGAAGTCGAGTACAGGGCCGTCCTGGCCTACCCGATGGCGGGGGTCTTCTGCTATCTCCTCGTCCACGAGCTGACCCGTTCTCGTGCGGCCGCGCTGCTGGGGGGACTCTCCTTCGCCTTTAGCGGCTTCCTGACCTCCTATCCGATGCAGAGCCTGGCGATCCTCGAGACGGCCATTTGGCTGCCCCTGAGCCTCTTTTTCGTCGAGCGATACGCTCTTCGGAAGCACGCCGTGTGGTTGGTGGCAGCGGGTGGCGCCCTTGCCGTGACGATCCTGGCTGGGCATCCACAGACTCTCCTCCTCACAGCCTATACCGTCACTGCCTATCTCGTCTACCGGCGGTTCGGACAGGTTGGCTTGGTAAGTTGGCGATCCGTCGGGCGAACGGCGCTGGCAACGCTGGCGGCAGTGCTCGTTATGTGGGCCATTGCCGTGGGGTTGGCGGCGGTCCAGCTGGCGCCGACGCTGGAGTTCCTCTACCTGTCGAATCGGGCCAGTCTCCCGTACGAAGAGGCGGCGATCGGCTACACGCCGAGCTCCTTCCTGGCACTATTGCTGCCGGATTGGCACATCGTGCACGGGCCTTATGTCGGCATCTTCGTCTTGCCTCTGGCTACTGCCGGCATTGCGCGGGTTAGGAATTCCTCGAAGTGGTTCTGGGTGGCGCTTGCGCTCGTGAGCATCCTCCTGTCGCTTGGCGGAAACGGGCCCCTCTACCCGCTGCTCCACAAGGCGGCCCCGGGGTTCGCGATGTTCCGCGACCAGGAACGGTCGATGATCCTCTTCTCGCTCGCGGTGAGCGTCCTAGCGGGACTCGGTTTCAACGGCCTGGGCAAGCCATGCTCTCCGGCCGAATGGCCAAGCCGACGTGCCCTCCTGGGGCTCGGCAGCGCAATGCTGGTAGTGTTCGCGACAGCCTGGCTGCGCCGCGCCCAGATCGGGCTGGATTGGCCTTCGGAACAGGTTGCCTACGCGGTGGCCTTCGCTGCCGCCGGTCTGCTGATCATCTACCTGCAAGTTAAGAATCTTCTGCCAGGGAGTACTTGGCTAGTGTCGGCGCTGGCCCTCGTAGTTGTCGACCTGTTCGCCGTCACTTTGGCAGCAACCTGACGACGGTTGATCCGGCTCTGCCCGCGAGTGCGGCCGGCGCGGTCGCTATCGTCCGCCAGGACGCGTCGAGCAACCTGGCGGGACGACCCTTCCGCGTTCGGGTCGACACGGACGACGAGGACGCCATTCCGCCGAACAGTGGTCATCTTCTGGGGATTGAGCAGATCGCCGGTGACTCGCCGTTTCACCTGCAACGGGTCGAGGATCTCCTGCTTGGCAACCAGGAATGGCGCCTCTGGCAGCTTCTGGACGTGAAATACGTCATCTCTCGCAAGCAGCTCGGCGATGGGCTGGACTACCTAGGTCATTCGGGCGACCTGCGCGTCTACAGGATGCAGTGGGCGGTGCCGCGGGTGTGGGCGACGCGTGACATCCGCGTGGTGGCGAACGCCGAGGCAGCCCTGTCGCAAACCTTCGCCACTAACGTCGAGCCTGGCAAGGTTGCCCTCCTGGAAACGGCACCCGGCCTCGCTTTCCCAACCAACGATCGGCCGGAGCAGAGCTTCGCTTACCGCACCTACGACCCGCAGTATAGCATCGTCGACGTCAATCTCGGGGAGGACGCTTTGCTGGTGACGAGCGAGGCTTACTATCCGGGCTGGCGAGCGTTCGTCGATGGCAGGGAGACCGACATCTTGCGGGCAGATTACTATCTGCGGGCGGTGCCTATGCCGGCCGGCTCGCACGAGCTGGAGTTCGTGTTCGAGCCGCTTTCGTTCAAGGTGGGCGCGGCAATTAGCCTGGCTACGCTGCTGGTGGTTCTTCTGTTGGTCGGCACCTCGGCGAGAGGGGTTCGCAGCTAGGGTCGCACCGGCGGAGCTCGCCCGGGGCGTGGCGCTGCCGGCACGACGATGTCGTGCCCGCCGGGCGGGCAATGTTATGCTCGGTGGCCGACCCTTCTTTGAGTAGCAATTTCGGGGGGTTGCCGAGCGTTTTCCCGTAGTGCTAGACTTTACTGACTCTGAGAAGACGATTCCCCGGGGGAGGATTGAGGGTGGCTGTGGATTATCCTTGCAGAACTGTTCTGGTTAGACCCTTCTTCACTATAGTTGGCATCATCTTGCTCCTGGCAATCGCCGGTCTGGCGAGTGGATGCGGCACGACCACGCTTACGGTAGACGGGCTCGTGGTCGATTCCGATACCGGGAAGCCAGTGCCGGGTGCCACGGTGCAGGCAACGAACGACAAGTACGTATCGTCCGCGAGGACCGACGACTTAGGCAAGTACCATCTGGAGGGTGTCCCCACCAAGACTTCGATCACGGTGTCGGCCGACCGGTACCGGGAGGCCAAGTTCGACGTGAATGAGGACGGCGAGTTTACCACCAAGCTCGAGCTCATTACCTACACCGTGGAAGGGACCGTGAAGGATGCCTATACCGACAAGCCTCTGGCCGATGTGAAGGTTGCCGTCGG
>JAJZQK010000245.1 GCA_021847625.1 Chloroflexota bacterium | reverse complement strand
CCTTGTGCCCTCACCACCCACGAGAATAACCGCCTTCAATTCTCTCCTCCGCAGCTTAGCCGTTCGCGCCAGTAATTGAGCAGGTCCTTCAACGTGCGCTCCAGCGGAATGGCGGGCTGCCAGCCGGTCGCCGCGGCAGCCTTGCCGTAGTCGCATACCAACTCTGGTACGTCGGATGGTCGCAATCTGGAAGGGTCGGTTTCGACTCTGACCCTCGCGCGGCTGTGCGCGAGCAGAGTGTCCAGTATGTACCGCACGCTCACGGAGCGCCCGGAGCCAAGGTTGTATGCCTCACCCGGCACCCCGCGCTCGAGCAGCAGGGAATACCCCCTCACGATGTCCCTGACGTCGGTAAAATCGCGCTTCGCCTCAAGGTTGCCCACGAGGAGCACCCCCTCTCGCCGGCCCAGCTCAATCTCCGCGATCTGGCGAGCGAAACTGGCGGACGCGAATAGGTCGCTCTGTCCGGGCCCGATGTGGTTGAACGGTCTCACTCGCACGATCGGAAGCTTGTGGCTGAGGAAGTACTGGTATGCGAGCATATCCTGTGCCACCTTGCTCACGGCGTAGGGGCTATTGGGACGCAGCTCGTTCGTCTCTCGCACGGGCAATTCGTCGGGTGATACGAGGCCGTACTCATCCGCCGACCCGACGACAAGCATCCGCGGACTCAGGCCAACGCTCAGAATGGCCTGGATCAGGTTCAGTTCGCCGACGAGGTTGTTCACTAGCGTGTCCCGCGGCTTCGCCCAAGAGACCTGCACGGCGGCTTGGGCGGCGAGATGGAACACGAGATCGGGCCGGATATCCTCTACTAAGTGTCTGACCGCCTGGTCGTCACACAGGTCGGCGACGTAGGTTTCACGGGGAAGGCGGGGGCGTTCCCGCCGGACAACACCAAACACCTCCAGGCCCGGCCGGGCCCGGAGGTGATTAGCTAGGTGAAGACCGGCAAAGCCGCTGATTCCTGTGACAAGCGCACGCATGCTCACATTATATTTCAGCGTCCGCCCGAAGTAAAGCAGCCTTATCGGTACGTTCCCAAGGGGCATCTATGTCGTCGCGGCCAAAGTGGCCGTAGGCGGCAGTGGCTCGGTAGATCGGCCGCCGCAGGCCGAGGCTCTGGATGATGCCCGCGGGTCGCAGGTCGAAGTGGCGCTCGACCAGAGCTAGGATCCTCTCGTCGGCGATCGTGCCGGTCCCGAAGGTCTCGACCATGATCGACACCGGCCGGGCGACGCCGATGGCATAGGCGATTTGGATCTCGACCCGCTCGGCAAGGCCAGCCGCAACGATGTTCTTGGCCACGTAGCGCGCCGCGTAGGAACCGGAGCGGTCGACCTTCGTCGGGTCCTTGCCGGAGAAGGCGCCGCCGCCGTGCCGGGCCATCCCGCCGTACGTGTCCACGATGATCTTGCGCCCGGTAAGGCCGGTGTCGCCCATCGGACCGCCAATCACGAACCGCCCCGTGGGATTGACGTAGAACTTGGTCTGCTCGTCGAGCATCTCCGCCGGG
This sequence comes from Chloroflexota bacterium, assembly GCA_021847625.1. Next base: position 4,502 of record JAJZQK010000245.1, on the reverse strand, counting down.
ATCACGGTCTTGACGACGCGCTCGATGAGGTCTCGCTCGATCTCGTCGTGGCTGACGACACAGTCGTGCTGAGACGACACGACGACCGTGTCGACCCGCACCGGCTTGCCGTAGCTGTACTCGACGGTAACCTGTGATTTTCCGTCCGGCCGCAGGTAGGGCAGGGTGCCGTCCTTGCGTACCTCCGCCAGCTTCCGGCAAATCTGATGGGCGTAGGCTATGGGCATGGGCATCAACTCGGGCGTTTCCGAGCAGGCGAAGCCGACCACCATGCCCTGGTCGCCGGCACCGATGGCCTCGATGTCGGCATCGGCCATCTCGCCGTGTCGTGCCTCGAGGGCGCAGTCCACGCCCATCTTGATGTCCGGCGACTGCTCCTTAATGGACGTCATCACGCCGCAGGTCTCATAGTCGAAGCCGAACTTGGCCCTCGTGTAGCCTATGTCACGCACCGTCTCGCGCACGATCGCCGGTATATCGACGTAGCAGCTGGTCGTAATCTCGCCCATGACCACGACCAGGCCGGTGGTCGCCGCGCACTCGGCCGCCACCCGCGCGTTTGGGTCCTGCCCGATGATGGCGTCGAGGATGGCATCCGAAACCTGATCGCACAGCTTGTCCGGATGCCCTTCGGTCACAGATTCCGACGTGAACAAGAGCCGGGGAGAGGTCATAAATGTAATGTTGCTAGCAGACACCTAGGGTACTCCTTTCACCGCAAAATGGCTTAGCAGGACGAATAAGCATCGGCCTAAGTACCGGCTTGCCAAGAGGATAGGTACTCTACCTGCTCCCCGGTCAGTTCGTCGATGCGGTGGCCCATAGCGGCCAATTTGAGACGCGCCACCTCTTTGTCGATATCCAGAGGAACGACGTGCACCGTGTTCGGCAGGTCCTGCCCGCCGCGGACCAGGTACTCCGCCGACAGCGCCTGGTTCGCGAAACTCATGTCCATCACCTCGGCGGGATGGCCCTCGGCCGCCGCGAGGTTGATCAGGCGGCCTTCGCCGAGGAGGTATACCCGCCGGCCGTCGCCGAGCCGGAACTCCTCCACGAACGGCCGAATGGTCCGCCGCGACTCCGCCATCCGCGCGAGGGCCGGAATGTCGATCTCCACGTTGAAGTGGCCGGAATTCGCCAGGATGGCGCCATCCTTGAGTAAGCCCAGCTCGCGAGCGCCAATGGCGTGGATATCGCCTGTCGTCGTCACGAACATGTCCCCGATGGCGGCAGCCTCGGCGACCGGCATGACGCGGTAGCCGTCCATGACCGCCTCGAGGGCCCGCACCGGGTCGACCTCGGTGACGACCACCTGCGCCCCCATGCCGGAGGCGCGCATCGCCACGCCGCGGCCGCACCAGCCATAGCCCGCCACGACGAACGTCTTCCCGGCCAGCAGTATATTCGTCGCCCGGAGGATGCCGTCGATGGTGCTCTGGCCCGTCCCGTAACGGTTGTCGAAGAAGTGTTTCGTCATTGCCTCGTTCACGGCGATGATGGGGTACTTCAGAGCGCCAGCCTCGGCCATGCTCCGCAGGCGGATAACACCGGTGGTCGTCTCCTCGGTGCCGGCCTGCACGTGAGGGAGAAGTTCCGAGTGCTTGGTATGAAGCACTGAGACCAGGTCGGCCCCGTCGTCCATCGTGATTTGCGGATGCCCTTCCAGAACCTTGTCGATATGCTGATAGTAAGTCGTCTCGTCTTCGCCCTTGATCGCATACGTCGCCACGCCGTAGTCGGCGGCGAGCGACGCCGCGGCGTCGTCCTGGGTCGACAGGGGGTTGCTGGCGCAGAGGTAGACGTCGGCGCCCCCTGCCTTCAGCGTGCGCATCAGATTGGCGGTCTCCGTGGTGACATGCAGGCAGGCGCCAATGCGTAGCCCCTGCAACGGCTTCTCGCGCGAGAAGCGTTCGCGAATCAGGCGCAGGACCGGCATGTGTGCGTCGGCCCACTCAATCCGGAGCTTGCCATGCTCGGACAAAGAAACATCCTTGACGTGGAAGCCCACCTTAGGTTCAGCTGTCATTGATGCTGTATTCTCCTGTCTATCAAACGTCTTCGCAGTAAGTGAATCGTCTAATCTCACGATAGCGCACGCTCACCTCCTCGGAGGTAAGGGAGACCAGGCGGCCAACGCCGAAGTCCTCGACCGTGAACGAAGCGATTACGCTGCCGTGAACTATCGCCCTTCGTATCGCATCGTCGGTGATCTCGCTTACGCTACTCAGATAGCCCACGAAGCCCCCGGCGAAGGAGTCGCCGGCCCCGGTGGGGTCCTTGACCTCTTCCAGCGGGTACGCCGGGGCCGCGAAGTAGCCCGAATCGGCGAACAGGACCGCCCCGTATTCGCCCTTCTTCACGACGAGCGCCTTCGGACCCAAAGCCAGGACCTGTCTCGCCGCCGCCACCAGACTGTAGGTGCCGGCGAACTGCCGCACCTCGGCCTCATTCATCAGCACGATATCCACCAGGCTGATCGCCTTGGTGAGATGCTCCCGCCTCCGCTCGATCCAGAAGTTCATGGTATCCATCACCCTGAGCTTCGCCCTGGGAACCTGGGAGAGGACTTCGATCTGCAGCTCGGGGTCGATGTTGGCGAGGAAGACGAAGCCGCTGTCCCGATAGCGCTCCGGTAGGTGCGGGTGGAAGTCCGCGAACACGTTCAGCTGAGTATCCAACGTATGGGCCGTGTTGAGGTCGTACTCGTACCGGCCCGCCCAGCGAAACGTCTTCCCTTCCCGCACCTGGAGGCCGCTGGTATCGACGCCCTTCTCCTGCAGGGTCCCCACGTGCCTGGCAGGAAAATCCTCCCCAACGACGGCGACGAGATTCACCGTGCCGTAGGTGCTGGCCGCCAAGGAAAAGTAAGTGGCTGAACCGCCCAGCGTATCGTGCGCCAGGCCAAAGGGGGTCTCGATGTCGTCAAACGCCACAGAGCCGACGACCAGAACGCTCGTCATGTCAACCACCTATGCCCCCACCTCCGCCTTGGCCCGCTTGAGACTCTCCGTATAGGGTGCCCGGAGGACGCCGACCTCGGTGATAATGGCGCTAACGTAGCGAGCGGGGGTGACGTCGAAGGCAGGGTGAGCCGCCTGCACGCCATAGGGCGCGATGCGCACGCCGCCGACGGACGTGACCTCCTCGGGATTGCGCTCCTCGATCGGGATCTGATCGCCCGACGCTAGGGCCGTATCCACCGTCGACAGGGGAGCGGCCACGTAGAAGGGCACGTTGTTCTCGTGCGCGATCACCGCTACACCGTAGGTGCCGATCTTGTTGGCGACGTCGCCGTTGGCCGCGATTCTGTCGGCGCCGACGACCACCAGGTCGACCGACGACTTGAGGAAGTGCCCGGCCATGTTGTCCGTGATCAGGGTGAGCGGAATGCCGGCCTGTTGCAGTTCCCAAGCCGTGAGCCTGGCCCCCTGCAGGAACGGCCTCGTCTCGTCCACGTAGACATGAACCCGCTTCCCTTCCTCGTGTGCCGCCCGGATCACGCCCAGGGCCGTCCCGTAGTCCACCGTGGCGAGCCCCCCGGCGTTGCAGTGGGTCAGAATGTGCGCCCCATCGGGCACTAGCTCCGCGCCGTACCGGCCCATTCGCCTGTTGGTCTCTTCGTCCTCTTCCGCCATCCGATGGGCCTCGGCCAGGAGCTCGGCGCGAATCTCGTCGACCGGCCTGCCCTCGAGCGAGGCCACCTTCTTGCCCATCCGTTCCAGAGCCCAGGCCAGGTTGACCGCCGTGGGCCTGGTCGCCAGCAACTCGCGGCTGGCAGTCTTGAGATAGGCCTGTAGGTCCGCGAAGGAAGCGGCCGGGGCCTGCTGGGCTGCCAGCGCACATCCATAGGCCGCGGTGACCCCGATAGCAGGGGCCCCCCGCACCTTCATCTCCGCGATAGACCGCGCAACCTCTCTGTAATCATGGTGCGCGAGGGCTATCTCCTGGAGAGGGAGCTTCGTCTGATCAATCAAGTAGAACGTATCTTCCGCCCACCAGAGCGTCTTCACCTACCACTACCTCCCTGCATAGAACAAAAAAATGCTCCCCCGAGGCTGGAGAAGCACAAGCTTGATCCAAACCTCTCATCTCTCGGTAAGCACGCCACGGCGTGCACCCGTCGGAGTTGGCACCGTACCGTCGATCATTGAGGATCGCCAGGCCGGTTGCCGGGCTTCAAAGGGCCAGTCCCTCCACCACTCTGGATAAGAGTGCTGCGGCTATGAAATTGTCAGTGCGAGTATAACACAGCCGAACGTCCCTGTAAAGAGTCAGCGGAAACTCATTAGGCCGCCATGCAACGTTCTGGGTCTGCCGCAAACCTGCGGTGATCGCCACGAGAATTTGCGCTAAGTTCGGCCCGGCGACGAGTGATGCCTACTCACCCAAGGCGCGTCACAATGACTCCTCAGGCTTCGTCTTCTACGCCTTGATCAGGCTGACGACCTTGTAGTCGTCGCCGAGCTGCCGGCGTCCGTTCAGGAACAGCAGCTCCATCAGGA
>JAJZQK010000244.1 GCA_021847625.1 Chloroflexota bacterium | reverse complement strand
TAGGGGTTGCGCTCATCGTCGCCGAAGGCGAACTGCAGCACCTTCATCCCCGGGTAGCCCAGCTTCTTGCGCAGCGCAATCACGTCCTCGGTAATCAGGCCGAGGTCTTCGATTACGATAGGCAACTGGCCCAGCTCCTTGCCAACCACCCGGAACAGGTCCTCGCCGGGGCCGTCCACCCAGCGCCCGTGCTCCGCCGTCTCCGCCTCGGCGGGCACCTCCCAATAGGCCTGAAAGCCCCTGAAGTGGTCGACGCGCATGAAGTCGACCGTCGCCAGTGTCTGGCGGAAGCGCTCGATCCACCATTTGTAGCCGGTTCTGGCCAGTTCATCCCACCGGTACAGCGGGTTGCCCCAGCGCTGGCCCGTAGCGCTGAAGGCATCGGGCGGCACACCGGCGACGACCGTCGGGTCGCCGTTCTCGTCAAGGTAGAACAGGTCCTGGTTGGCCCACACGTCGGCGCTGTCGTAGGCGACGAAAATCGGAATGTCGCCCATTATCCGTATCCCCCGGCCGTTGGCGTAGCGGCGCAGGGCCGTCCACTGGCGGAAGAACTGGTACAGGACGAACTCGTGGAAGGTAATATCGTCGGCGAGGTCACGATGGGCCTGCACGAGGGCATCCGGCTCGCGCCTAGCCAGGGCCGGTCCAAACTCGTTCCAGGTCACGCCGTGGTTGACCGCCTTCAAGGCCATGAATAGCGCGTAGTCGCCCAGCCAGCCGCTCTCTTTGGTGCGGAACGCCGAGAATTCCTCGCGCATTGCCGGCGGCGCCGCCCGCGCGAACCGCTCGTACGCCCGCCTGAGCATGGCTAGCTTGTAGGGGGTCACCACCTCGTAGTCCACATTATCTGCGGAGAAGCGCGGACCGCCGGCCAAGTCCCTCTCGCTCAGCAGCCCCTCGTCCAGCAGCCGTTCCAGGGATACGAGGAGGGCGTTGCCCGCGAAGGCAGAGAGGGCCGAGTACGGCGAATTGCCGAGGCCTGGCTGCCCCAAGGGGAGGATCTGCCACACCCGCTGCGCTCCCTTCACCAAGAAGTCCAAGAACGCGTAGGCGCCGGCGCCAAGGTCGCCGATGCCATGGGGTCCGGGGAGGGAGGTAGGATGCGCTAGGATGCCGCTGGCGCGCGGCAGCAGTCCGTTCCGTTCGTTCTTGTCCATTCAGCCCAACCAAGAGAGAATCGGGGCAATCCCGCAAGATTCCCCGTTGGTCCATTTTACCGCCCGATCGCCAATCGCTCAAGCATACTAGCAGCCAATCGGCTCTACCGGCGAGCCGGCTGCCGCAGGGACGCAGCCCGGCCGAGGGAAGCGTCGTGCACCGCCCGCGACCTCGGTCATCGCCCGCGTTACCTGTGTGCTGCTTTTCATACAATCGGGGAATCGGTGGTACATATCTTGCTCTTGTTTGCTTTGGCAAGCACGTCCCGCGCCCTGGCACCGAAAAGCCGCATAGCAGGGGCCTGCCATGTCATCGATTCCGGTTGTCGCGTTCCCCGGGTTGACGAGTATCCGCCCGCCGGACGCGCCGCCGTTGTAGAGGCGAGACCTTTCGTCCTTGGCCGGAACGCCGGCCGCGCGGGGCCTCGCCTCGTTTTGTCCGGGGGAGGCTTGGTTACAGGAAAGGGAGGCACGGACGGACCGTGCCTCCCTTTCCTGCTTGCTCCAGTATACTTGCCTACCCTAGTATCGCGGCCAGGTCCTTCTCGGGGGTCGAGATGGGCATGATGTTGAACTTCTCGACGAGGATGTTCAGCATCGCCGGGGTGACGAAAGCGGGCAGGGTCGGCCCCAGCCGCATGTTCTTGATTCCCAGGTGCAGGAGGCTCAGGAGGATCACGACCGCCTTCTGCTCGTACCACGACAGCACCAGGGACAGCGGCAGGTCGTTGACGCCGACGCCGAAGGCATCCGCCAAGGCCTGGGCAATCTGAATTGCCGAGTAGGAGTCATTGCATTGGCCGATGTCGAGCAGGCGCGGGATACCCTCGATGTCCCCGAACTCGAGCTTATTGAATCGGTACTTGCCACAGGCCAGCGTCAGGATGATGGAGTCCTGCGGCACCTGCTGGGCCAGCTCAGTATAGTAGCTGCGTCCCGACTTTGCCCCGTCGCAGCCGCCGATTAGGAAGAAGTGCTTGATCGCCCCTCGCTTAACGGCGTCGATCACCTTGCCCGCCACGCCTAGCACGGCCGTGTGTCCGAAACCGACCATTATCGTCTTATCGCCGCCATTCTCGGCGAACCCTTCCGCCGCCAGCGCCGCCTCGATGACCGGGCTGAAGTCGTAGTCGGGGATATGCGTCACACCCGGCCAAGCGACCAGACCGCTCGTGAATATCCGCCCCTTGTAGCCGTCCTTTGGCTTCTGGATGCAGTTTGTCGTCATCAGGATGGCGCCGGGAAAGGCGTCGAACTCCTGCCGCTGATCCTGCCAGGCCCCGCCGTAGTTGCCGACAAGGTGCTTGTATTTCTTGAGCTCCGGATACCCGTGGGCGGGGAGCATCTCGCCGTGCGTGTACACGTTGATCCCCTTGCCCTCGGTCTGCTTTAGCAGCTCCTCCAGGTCCTTCAGGTCGTGGCCGGAGACGACGATAGCCTTCCCCTTCACGGGCTCCACCCTCACCGGCGTCGGAACCGGGTCGCCGTAGACGCCGGTGTTGGCGGCATCCAGCATCCCCATGACCTTGAGATTGACCTTGCCGCAGCGGAGGCACAGGCCTAGCAGCTTCTCCGCGTCGGGCGACTTGACGGTCAGGTAATCCAGCGCCTGATGGAAGAAGACGTAGACGTCGTCGTCCTCGTGGCCGAGGATGCGCGCGTGGTGGGCGTAGGCAGCCATGCCCTTCAGACCGTAGGTAAGCAGCTCCTGCAGGCCCACGACGTCCTCGCCCAAGATCTCCCGGCGCCCCTCTATCGATACGGCTTGGCCCTGCTTGACGAGGCCCGCGAGGTCGCTCGCCGGCGTCCAGGTCGCCGGCCCGCCCAGACGGTCGGCGGTCAGGTCCGCCTTCAGACAGGCGTTGGAGTACATGCTGCGTGCCTTGTCGCGGAGGCTAGCGGCCTTCAGCAGCAGACCCTGCAAGCGCTCGGGGTCGAAATTGACGTTCGTGACGGTGGTAAACAGCGCCTCCAACACGAAGGCATCGATCTCGTGGTCCTTCTCGCCCAGCGTGCGCGCCCGATGGGCGTACATCGCCAGGCCCTTCGTCGCGTGCAACAAGAGGTCCTGCAATGCCGCCGTCTCCGGGTCCTTGCCGCAGACCCCGATAGCGGTGCAACCGCTCCCTTTGCTTGTCTGTTCGCACTGAAAGCAGAACATGCTGCTCAAGACTCGTATCCTCCTGCTAATTCGTCGTCCGTAGAAGAACTGCCCGTGGTCCAAGTAGACCACCAACCAGGGTAGGAATGGCGCCCCTTGTGCGAAAGAGGCTCCCCACCAGAAGCAAGAAACGGTCAGGTGCGGCTCGACGACCCCACGAACCTGCCGGCTGCCAATTCCGACAGTCTGGTCGCGCCGAGATACTCCCTCACTTGCCTGTTCAGCGCCGTGACCAACCCGCCGAGAAGACAGCCTTTACCATCGCAAACGGGCTCGCCGAGGAGGCAGCCGTCGAGGACGAGGGGGCCGTCGACCGCCTCGCAGATCTCAAGCAGGGTAATGTCCTCTGCCCTTCGCTTGAGCACGAAGCCGCCGCTCGGCCCTCGCACCGAAGAGACAAAGCCCTCCCGCACCAGCCGTTGCATCACCTTGGCCAGGTGCGCCTCGGAAGCCTGGAGCGAAGCGGCGAGGTCTTTTGCCGCCACCCGCCGCTGGGGGATGCCGGCGAGGAGGGCCATCGCGTGGAGCGCCAGAGAGGCCGCCTCGGAAATCCTCAGGATGTTGGTCACTGCATCACCGATCTAAAAGGTATTCAAGTACCATTTTAGCATAAATGGACTGCCGGTCAAGCCCCCTGCGGTATGTTCAACAGTATTCATCTGAGAATAACCGAGGGCCCGCGCGATCACGTGCAGGCCCCGTCACCTCGGCGGCACCGGCCTTGGACCACGCGCAGCTCACGCGGGGCGAGGCCAAGCGTCTCGGCCTATCACAACACGTTCACCACTGCGGCTCGGAAACGCTCGGGTAGGCCTCCTCGTCCAGATGCTCGCTCAGGTACTCGTCGACACTCATCGCGGCCACGGCCCCGTCGGCCGCCGCCGTCACTATCTGGCGCACCGCTCCCGCCCGCACGTCGCCCACGGCATAGACCCCGGGCACCGACGTGGCCATGACGTTGTCGGTGCGGATGAACCCCCACTCGTCCAGCTCCACCTGGCCGCGGAAGAGGTCGGTGTTCGGTATCATGCCGATGTAGACGAATACCTTGTTCACCGGCAGTTCGCTGACCTCCCCGGTGGTCACATCGCCTATCTCCACCCCCCGCACTTCCTCGTCGCCGACGATGCGCTCGACGACCACGTTGTAGCGAATCTCCATCTTCGGGTTCGCCAGGGCGCGGCGCTGGTTCGCCCGGTCGGCCCGCAACTCGTCGCGCCGATGAAGGATGATCACCTTCTCGGCGAAGCGCGTCAGGTAGTCGCCCTCCTTGAGCGCGGAGTCTCCCCCGCCCACGACGGCGACCGTCTGCCCCTGCGTGAAGGGACCATCGCACGTGGCACAGACCGACACTCCCCGTCCCCAGAACCTCTCCTCGCCAGGCACTCCGAGATGGCGAGGGCGCGACCCGGTAGCGATTATCAGGGCCCGACTGTTCAGCTCGCCTTGGTCGATGACCACGGTCTTGCGGTCGCCTAGCAGGCGAACCGCCTCGACGGAGGCGTTCAGCCAATTCGCGCCGAACCCGGTGGCCTGGCGACGCATCCACTCCCCAATCTCCGCCCCGGAACCCTCGATGCAGCCGGGACAGTTCTCGATTCGCTCCGTCGTCGCCATCTGTCCGCCGGGTATCCCCTTGTCGACCATAATGGTCTTCAATCCCGAACGGGCGGCATACAGAGCAGCTGACAAACCGCCGGGACCGCCGCCGACTATGATCAGGTCGTACTCTTGTCCGAACACATCCGGTCGGCCCCGGTCACCCAGTCTAAAGTTCAACATACCGTTCCGTTCCCTCCCACAAACGACCTGTAGCTCGGCGCCACGCGGCTACCTCTCACCCAATTCTAGCATGTCCCGCAAATCGGCTTTGCTGCCACGCCCTTGGCCGCTGTGAGCGCCTCACCCCAAGCAATGGCGAAGGGAAGTCTTACCCTCGCGCGACTGCCCGCACTATGTAATGCACAATCGGTGCCTGGCGTCTCCGGCTAGATAGTCCGGCATAACGGTTGCTCCCGGGGGGACCGCTACCAGGAGTGGTCAGGCAGGCTCTGTTAGCACTCCTGTCATCCCCGCGCAAGCGGGGATCCAGTGGCATTTGGCGTTCTCCTCCTGGCAGTGCTGCGTCATCCCCGCGCAAGCGGGGATCCAGTGAGGACTACGCTCGGCGCAAGGGCGCTCACCGCGTCATCCCCGCGCAAGCGGGGATCCAGTGAGGACTACGCTCGGCGCAAGGGCGCTCACCGCGTCATCCCCGCGCAAGCGGGGATCCAGTCCCCGGTACGGCAGGGGACCGGATGGATTCCCGCTTGCGCGGGAATGACGGTAGAGCGGCAGATAGACTATTCAGCCAGCCGACCGCGCAGCAAGGATACGGCCGGGCTACTTAATCGGCAGAAACAAACGGCCAGGTGGAAACTATCTTGCCGTTCACGTCGTCGGGCGGCGCTACGGCGAGCCAGGCTAGCACCTCGGCATGATGCTCGATCTGCTCGAACCGCCCGAAGAGAAACTCAGCGGCCCGCTTGCGTACCGCCTCTTCCGGGCTCATGCCGAGCTGGGAAGAATCCCCCCGTCCAACCGCCTCGTACATGGGCGTCGGCATGCCAACCGGCCGGAGCATGCTGACGCAGATGCCGTGGGGGCGGTAGAGCGCCGTCGCCGCACCTTTGCTGATGCGCGTCACCGCCGCCTTGCTAGTGCCA
>JAJZQK010000243.1 GCA_021847625.1 Chloroflexota bacterium | reverse complement strand
TGGCGGCGGGCGAACACCCGATGGAGCTGAACAGGCTCTTCCACCTCAAGATTGCCGAGTACTCGGGCAGTAAGCTGATATTCTCCGTTTTGCGGTTCTTATATAGGGATAGAGATCGTTTGCGCGTGCCTCCGGAAATCGAGCAGGATAACCTGCGCTTATCGCTCGAGGAGCACGCCCGGATTCTCGCGGCGATGGCCGCTCGCGATGGCGAGGGCGCCGAGAAAGCGATGATGGCCCACCATGAGCGCACGGTGCAGATTCTGGAGGACTACCTGGCCACGGTCGCCGAGGGCGGGCCGAGTGTATTGGAGATGCAGGCTTACGCCGACTAAGGTCACTCGCGGGCAGCGACGGCCCGCCCGGCGAGAGACATTGGCGGCAATCTTGGCCGCGAGGTAAGACAGATGGTTAGCTTCATAATTCGCCGCTTAATACAGACGATCCCCGTTTTGCTGTTCGCCTCGATCATGATCTTCCTGCTCATGCGCATGATCCCCGGCGATCCGGCGACCGTGTTGGCCGGCGAGGACGCGACGCCGGAGCAACTGGAGCGCATTCGCCATCGCCTCGGCCTGGATCAGCCGCTCCCTGTCCAGTACGTCATTTGGATGGGCAATGTCCTCCAGGGTGACCTTGGCGAGTCAATCATCTCCTCCCAGCCCGTAACGCAGATCCTGATGCAAAAGGTGCCCGCCACGGGGGAACTGGCCCTCGGCGCCCTTTTCATCGCGACGGTCATCGGCATTCCCCTCGGCATGGCGGCGGCACTACGACGGGGCTCGGGCCTGGACCTGGCGGTGACGGCCTATACCTCCACCGCCCTGGGCATACCGAACTTCTGGATGGGCATCCTGCTCATCATTCTCTTCGTCATCGTCCTGGGCTGGCTGCCGCCGGGCGGTCGGGTCCCCCTCACGGAGAACCCAGGCATGGCCTGGAAGTATCTGCTGATGCCGGTGCTGACCCTCTCCGTGCACACCTCGGGGATTCTCATCCGCTTCACCCGCACGGCCATGCTGGAGGTCCTGCCCGAGGATTACATCCGCACCGCTCGCTCCAAGGGGCTCACGGAGCAGGCCATCGTCATCCGCCATGCGCTTCGCAACGCCCTCATCCCGGTGGTGACCGTGGTTGGTCTCCAACTGGGCCGGCTGCTGGGCGGGGCGGTCATCGCCGAGATGATCTTCGCCTGGCCCGGGGTCGGGCGGCTGGTAATCCAGGCGGTGGGGCAGCGCGACTACGCGATCGTTCAGGGTGTGCTCTTGCTGTTGGTGATCGTGTTCGTGCTGATCAACCTCATCACCGACCTGCTGTACGGCTTCCTCGATCCACGCATACGCTTGGCCCGCAACTGAAAGGAGCGCGCTGGAAATGCAGTCAGGTAGCCTAACCCCGACAACCAAGAACGGCTTCTACGGGCTCTCGGAGCGAAAAGCGCGGAGTCCTTTCCGGGCCGCCATCGGCCGGTTGCTGCGCAATCGGGCAGGTGTCATCGGGCTCATCGGCCTGACGGTGCTGGTCCTGATGGCGCTAGGGGCGAACGTCATCGCCCCCTACGACCCGCTAGAGCAGCACGCCAAGGACCGTCTGTTGGAACCGAGCCTCCAGTACCTGCTCGGCACCGACGACCTGGGCCGGGACCTCCTTTCCCGGGTGATTCACGGCTCGCGCATCTCCCTCCTCGTCAGTCTGGCCGCCGTGACTATCGGCAGCGTCTTCGGCATCGTGACCGGCCTGGTAGCCGGCTACTGGGGCAAGTGGGTCGACGCCGTGATCATGCGTCTGTGGGATGCCGTCCTCGCCTTCCCCTCGATTCTGCTGGGCGTGGCCGTGATGGCCGTGCTGGGCCCGGGCGTGATCAACGCCGCCATCGCCGTGGGCATCTACAACATCCCCATCTTCTCCCGCCTGACGCGGGCGAGCGTGCTGGCCGAGAAGGAAAAGGACTACGTGCTGGCGGCGCGAACGCTGGGGGCGAAGGACCTGCGCATCGTCTTCCGCCACATCTTCCCAAACTGCGTACCTCCTCTCCTAGTCCAGTTGGCCCTGGCGATGTCTTTCGCGGCTCTATTGGAGGCTGCGTTGTCTTTCCTCGGCCTTGGGGCCCAGCCTCCCGATCCATCGTGGGGCAGCATGCTGAGCAAGGCGCAGGGGTTCCTGCGGCTGTCGCCCTGGTACGGTATCTGGCCTGGTCTGGCCCTGGCCAGCCTATTGATCAGCTTGAACTTCCTCGCCGACGGGCTGCGCGACGTGCTCGACCCGCGGCGTGCCAATATCGACTAGCGAGCTTATTTATTCCTTACTTCGGCCGTCTACGTGCATAGGGCACGAGAGCAGCATAGATGAGCACAGAGTGCTTAAGGAGGAAAACCGATGTCGCATCGACTGACACGGAGGGAGTTCTTGCTGGCGAGCGTGGTGGCAACGGTCGGTGCCGCCGCGGCGGCCTGCAGCTCGACGGCAGAGCCGACGGCAGCGCCTGCCGCCCCGACCCAGGCCCCCGCCGCGGCCCCGACCCAGGCGTCTGGTGCTGCCCCAACGCAGGCGCCCGCCGCCGCTCCGACCCAGGCACCGGCCGCCCAGGTGAAGACGGGAGGGAAATTGCGCTACGCGGCCCACGCCGACGTCCTGCAGCTAGGCCCCTGGGTGGCGATCCCCCAATCGCCTATTTTTTATAGCGTATATGATACGCTGGTCAAGCGCGATCTTGAGGGCAAGTTCTACCCGAATCTGGCCAAGAGTTGGAGCTACTCCGACGACGGCAAGGTTGTGACCTTCGAACTGGAAGAGGGCGTCAAATTCCACTCCGGCCGCGAGTTCAGCGCCGAGACGATCGAACCGGCCTTCCAGTACCTGATCAAAGAGGGCGGGCCCTACCACGGCTGGATGAAGGGCATCAACAAGTACGAGGTAGTCAGCAAGTACAAGATCAATCTCCACCTCAACCAGCCTATCGCCCCGATCCTCACCTTCCTCGACATGGCGCAGATCGCCGACCCGGCCGAGGGGACGGACGTGAAGGCCAAGGGTATCGGCACCGGCCCCTTCAAGGTGGGCGAGTGGAGCCAGGGCGACATGCTGCGCCTGGTGAAGAACCCGGACTACTGGAGAAAGGGCGTGCCCTACCTCGACGAGATCGAGATCAAGGTCTGGCCGGACAACACCTCGAAGCTGGCGGCCCTGGAGAGCGGAAACGCCGACATCGCCTTCGCCCCGGCCTTCCAGGACATGCCGCGCCTGGCGAAGAACGCCGATCTCGGGGTGGCGACGGTGCCGGCCATGTGCCTGGACGTCAAGATGAACGTCACCAAGAAGCCCTACGATAGCAAGAAGGTGCGCCAGGGCATCGCCTGGGCCTGCGACCGTCAGCGCTTCGTCGACACCTACCTCTTCGGCTTCGGCGAGGTGTGGGACACGCCGCTGCCCGAGGGCAGGGTCGGCTGGGCACCCGACCTGAAGGGCCGGATCGGCTTCGACCTCGACAAGGCCAAGCAACTGATCGCCGACGGGGGCTTCCCCGACGGCTTCGAGTCCACGGTCATGATCGGCCCCGACTCCCGCGCGCCGGGAATGCCGACGATGGCCGAGATCCTCCAGTCTGACCTCAAGAAGATCGGCGTCAACCTCAAGATCGAGCAGGTCGAGGCGACGGTCTGCACGGATCGCTGGAACAAGGGCAATTACGATATGTCGATCCACTCCTACGGGCGCCTCAAGGAGGCGGGCGAGGTCTTTATGGCAATGGTTTGGGCCAAGAACAACCCCGAGCAGTTCCGCTCCGAGGAGTACAACAAACTCATCGACGAAGGCATGGCCACGCTGGACGAGAAGAAGCGCCAGGACATCTACCATCAGCTGTTCGGCATAATGCTCGACGAGTCCTTCTGTATCCCGGTGGCGGCGGTGCCGCGCACAATCGCCTATAGCAAGAAGGTCAAGAACTTCGAGTGGTCCGAGGACGGCTACCTGCGGCCGACCGAGATTTGGCTTGACCAATAGGCAGTGACGTAGGAAACTGTAGTACGCCCGGGGGAAACCCTCCCGGGCAAGATAATGCAAAGCGAGAGACCATTAGGAGGAATACGTGGCTAGCAAACCCGAGAAAGCGATGGTCGTGGGCATCGACTCCACGATCGTCCCGCGTCTGTACAAGTGGGCGAAGGAAGGCAAGCTCCCGACGCTGAAGAAGCTGATGGATACGGGCGTCTTCGCCAAGAACTGCCTGGTCCCCTTCCCGACGATCACGCCGCCCAACTGGACGACGATCGCCACCGGCGCCTGGGCGATGACCCACGGCATCACCGACTACGATACCTTCATCCCCGGCCGCCAGCTCGACGACTGCCGCAACGGCTATCTGGCCGAAGAAGTGCTGGCCCAGCCGCTATGGAACGCGCTGGAAGAGGCCGGCAAGAACTGCATCGTCGTCAACTACCCGACCACCTGGCCGGGCGTGCTCAAGAACGGCTACCAGCTCGGCGGCTGCGGCCTTGGCCTCACCGACTGGCGGGTCGAGCTGCCCATCGCCGCTGGCAACTACGGTAGCCTGACCCTTGACGGGCTCGTCTCGACGGATATGTACCCCTTCGCCGACGAGATTTCCTTCCGTAAGGCCAGCGCCTGGGAAGGCGTGGAGCAATCCCCGGCGGCCTTGGACGGCGAGGTGACAATTACCCCGCGCCGGCCGCGCTGGAAGATGGATTCCGTCAAGTGGTACATCATGGTCGACAAGTCGGCCGGTTCCTCCGCCTACGACACGGTGACCGTGGCCACGGCGAAGAACAAGGGCGGCGTGCTTGCCACCCTCAAGGAAGGCGAGTGGTCGTCGAACATCTTCGGCACATTCCAGACCGAGGACGGCCCCAAGAAGGCGGTCTACCGGCTGAAGGTTGTCGAGCTCTCTGCCGATGCCTCGGCGTTCCGCCTCTACAACACCGGCTTCCTGGCCCTGGAGGGCTGGGGGTTCCCCGCCGGGATCGAGGATGAGGTCGCCAAAGAGGCCCGCGGCCTGCCCACGGGCAAGACGGGCTGGGAAGCGCTGATCCTGGAGTGGATCGACAAGAAGACGATGGCCGAGGTGACCCAGTTCCAGCACGAGTTCCTGGCCGATACTTCGCTGTACCTGCTGAAGCACAAGCCCTGGGACTACTTCATTACCCACATCCACCCGGTGGACTGGATCTACCACACCTGGGGCCAGGAGCTGGACCCGAACACGGCCCCCAACAAGGACGAGATCCCGGAGTGGACGGAGCTCGAGCTGGAGGTCTACCGCCAGAGCGACTGGGCCCTCGGGCAGCTCCTCGAAGCGGCGGACGACAAGACGCTCGTCGTCGTCGTCTCCGACCACGGCGCCAAGGCGGCCGGGGCCAGGTTCAAGGTCAACGACCTCCTCGCCGAGGCGGACCTGCTGGGCTATGCCGACGAGGGGCCGGTCAGCAAGGGCGAGAAGGAGAGCACGCTGGGCGTGCGCCCGCAGCGCAAGGTAGACTGGAGCAAGACGAAGGCTTTCGCCCAGCGGCACATCCACATCTACCTCAACGTCAAGGGACGCGACCCGCAGGGCGTCGTCGAGCCGGGCGAGGAGTACGAGCAAATCCGCGAGCAGATCATCCGTATGCTCTACGACTACACCGATCCCAAGAGCGGTCGCAAGCCGATCGTGCTGGCCCTCAAGCGTGAGGACGCGGCGATGCTGCAGCTGGGCGGCCCGCGCGTGGGCGACATCGTCTACGCCGTCGACCCTGCCTTCGGCCTGGAGCACGGCGAGTTCCTGCCGACGGCGAAGTGGGGCATCGGCGACCTGCACGGCCTGTTCATAATGGCCGGCCCGGGCGTGAAGCAGGGCGTGGAGATCGAGCGCGTGGTGCGGCTGGTCGACGTCGTGCCGACGGTCTGCTACCTCATGGATTGGCCGGTGCCGGCGAACGCCGAGGGCGGCGTGCTCTACCAGGCCCTCGAGGATCCCAACGCCAAGGCGAAGGGACTGGAATCCCTGCGCCGCAACGTCGAACGTCTGAAGAGGGTGGTC
>JAJZQK010000242.1 GCA_021847625.1 Chloroflexota bacterium | reverse complement strand
CTCCAACTGGTCGCCCTTCTCGGGGGCCAAGACGGGGCTCAACTGGGAGCAAATGATGGCCATCGGCGAGCGGCTGTATGGCGTGCGATCGGCTTTCGACCCCGTGAGCGGCTACGAGGAGAAGGCAATCCCGGCCTACTGGCACGCCAACCGCAGCGTGCTCAAGGACTGTTTGACGGTGGACGACCAGATGTTCCCGCGCATTTTCAGCAACAAGACGGCGGACGGCTTCGCCCGCACGGACGACCCACCGATGGACGGCCCGGACTTCGAGTACCATATGTTCGTCGCCGCCACGGGCAGCGAGTGGTCGAAGGAGGACCTGGACCAGGCTTGCGACCGAGTGTTCAACCTGGAGCGGGCCATCCAGATCAGGAATCACGGGCGCAAACGGGCGGACGACGAGTCGGTGATCGGTCTCTTCCAGCAGCCGGAGTGGTGGGCCAACCCGCTGCTGGGCGAGAAGCAAGGGATGGACCCCGAGAAGTTTCGCCAGATGCTGAGCGAGTACTACCAGCTGCGCGGCTGGGACGTGGCTACCGGGCACCCCACGCGCGCGCGGCTGGAGGCGGTGGGCCTGGCCGACGTGGCCGAGGAGCTGGCGAAGGTTCCGGCGGACGCATAGGAGGTTCGGGGGTGCCAGCATCGTAGCGCGAGGGCTCGTCCCCCGCAATAGGAGGAATGAGCCCCGGAGATGGAACCGGAAAGGGCTAAAGCCCTCACTACAAACGCGGCCCCTCGTCGTTCGTAACGATAGCTTCAGCCCTTTCTACCTGTGCGAGCAAGGCATCGGGGCTGCGGGGGACCGGAAGATGTCCTGCCCTGAACCCTGAGAGGGGCCATGGGTACGGGTGAGGGTACGATAGGCGCCAGCAGAACAGGCATGGCCGTCTCCCGCAAAGAGCGTTAGGAGGAACGATGGAAGCGCAACTGGTAGTCGACCTACCCTGCCAGGTGGGGGAAAGCCCATACTGGCATCCCTTCGAGCACAAGCTGTACTGGCTGGACATCCCGGTAGGACGGATGTACCGGTACGACCCGGTGACCGGGGTCAACGAGCTGGTCTACGAGGGGCCGCAAATCGGCGGCTTCACCGTGCAGGCCGACGGCAGCTTGCTGCTCTTCGGCGAGCGCGGCTTCGTCAAGACCTGGCGCGATGGGCAACTGACCACCCTAATCGAGGAGATCCCGGCGGAGCGGGACACCCGCTTCAACGACGTCTGCGCCGACCCCGAAGGGCGGGTCTTTTGCGGCACCATGCCCGGGTCCAACCACCCGGCCAGCCTCTATCGGCTGGATACCGACGGCTCGCTGCGCCAGGTGCTGAGCGACGTCAGCCTCTCCAACGGCATGGCGTTCACCCTGGATCTGAAGCAGCTGTATCACACCGACACCCGCCGGCACGTCGTCAACCTCTATGACTACGACCGGGCGAGCGGGGAGATCAAGTACAACCGCGTCTTCGCCCAGGTGTCGCCGGAGCAGGGGCGGCCGGACGGACTGATAACCGACGTGGAAGGCGGCGTCTGGTCGGCCCGCTTCGCCGGCGGCTGTCTGGTTCGCTACTCGTCGGAGGGGCGGGAGACGGAGCAGCTGACGCTGCCAGCCAAGAACGTCACCTGCCCCACCTTTGCGCCCGACGACTACTCCGAAATGTACATAACGACCGGTGGCGGTCAGGACCGGGCGGCAAACGGGCCGCTGGCGGGGGCACTCTTCAAGGTCAAGCCGCCGGTACGCGGGGTGCCCAGGTTCCTCTCGCGGGTGGGGCTCTAACTGCCCAACACGTGGCTTGAACGGCGGACCCGAACGTACTACTATGTGATAGCTACGACAAATAAATCCCAGGCCGCGCGGTGACGGTCGGCCGGCGTTGAGGTCGGTCGGGAGGCGGTGGAACAGGGGGGCGAGTATGCCGGGCGTACCGGCGAGCTTGCCCCTTGTTGCGGTCTCGCCGGTGTGGTAGGTGAAGTCCCCGCGTTCTTAGACAGCGAATGGCGCGGGGACGGCGAATAGTCAGAGGGAGGTCCATTATGGAAGAGTCGACTTGGACGACCAAGAAGGGTCTGGCACAGATGCTCAAGGGCGGGGTCATCATGGACGTGGTGACGCCGGAGCACGCCAAGATCGCCGAGGAGGCGGGAGCGGTCGCCGTGATGGCGCTGGAGCGGGTGCCGGCCGACATTCGCGCCGCCGGCGGGGTGGCCCGGATGAGCGACCCGGGGCTGATTCTGCAGATCATGGATGCGGTGAGCATCCCGGTAATGGCCAAGTGCCGCATCGGCCACTTCGTCGAGGCCCAGGTGCTGGAGGCGATCGGCGTAGACTATATCGACGAGTCGGAGGTGCTGACGCCCGCCGACGAGGAGCACCACGTCAACAAGCATGCCTTCAAGGTGCCGTTCGTCTGCGGCTGTCGCGACCTGGGCGAGGCGTTGCGGCGTATCGGCGAGGGGGCGGCGATGATCCGCACCAAGGGCGAGCCGGGGACGGGCAACATCGTCGAGGCGGTGCGACACATGCGCACGGTGATGGACGCCATTCGCCGCCTGCGGAACATGCCGCCCGACGAGTGGATGGCCGAGGCCAAGAAGCTGGGTGCCCCCTACGAGCTCGTGGCCGAGCTGGCCAAGACCGGGCACCTGCCGGTGGTGAACTTCGCCGCCGGGGGCGTGGCCACCCCGGCCGACGCCGCTTTGATGATGCAGCTGGGCGCCGACGGCATCTTCGTCGGCTCGGGAATCTTCAAGTCGGAAGATCCTGCCCAGCGGGGGGCAGCCATCGTCAAGGCCACGACCCACTACCAGGACGCGGCGCTGATCGCGGAGGTCTCCAAGGGTCTGGCCAAGGCCATGCCCGGCATCGAGATCGGCACGATCAAGGCCGAGGAACTGATGGCCAAGCGAGGCTGGTAGGGGTGGCGGAGTCGCCGACTATCGGCGTGCTGGCCCTGCAAGGGGCTTTCGTGGAGCACGCCACGATGCTGCGCGGGCTGGGGGTGGACGTGCGCGAGGTGCGCTTGCCCGCGCAGCTCCGCGGTCTGGCGGGGCTCGTCATCCCGGGGGGCGAGAGCACGACCATTGGCAAGCTACTGGTGGCCTACGAGCTGCTGGCGCCGCTGCGCGAACTGATCGCCGCCGGACTGCCGGTCTTCGGCACCTGCGCGGGAATGATCCTGCTGGCTAAGGACATCGGCGGCCTGGAGCAGCCGCTGCTGGCGACGATGGACCTGCGGGTGCGGCGCAACGCCTTCGGCCGGCAGCTGCAGAGCTTCGAGGCGGACCTACGGGTCCCAGTTCTGGGCGAGCGACCGCTGCGGGCTGTCTTCATCCGGGCGCCAGTCGTCGAGGCGGTGGGTCTGGGGGTCGAGGTATTGGGGTGGCTGGACGACGGGCGCATCGTGGCCGCGCGTCAGGGCCGCCTGCTGGTCACGGCCTTCCATCCCGAGCTGACCGACGACGACCGACTGCACCGCTACTTCCTGGAGCAGGTGGTCGGGCTGGGCCATGGGGAAAAACGCGCGCTGACGCATGCTTTCGCGAGCGGCGACCGTCCATTGTAGCGCACATCAGTGCGCCCGCTCCTAGATCAGACGGGCGTGCTGACCCCCTAGCCTCCCTGATGGCCTTCAACGGCCACATGCTCGGCCACCGGCCGGGCGAGGGCGCGGGCGCCGAGTACGCCGCGGCGAAGGCGGGCCTGGTCGCTCTGACCAGGGCGCTGTCCTTCGAGGTGGCGGCACGGGGCATCACCGTGAACACGGTGGCGCCCGGGCCCATCTTCACGGAGATGCAGACTTACAAGAGCGAGGCCGAGAGGGAGCGGGTGCAGGCCGACACGAGCATCGGCCACTACGGCAAGCCCACGGACATCGCCCAGGCCGTGCTCTACCTGGTGGGCCCGGACAGCGACTTCGTCACCGGCTCCGTCGTCAACGTCAACGGCGGGGTGTGGACGGGCTAGCATCCCCGGCAGCGGGCGACGCTTCTTGGCCGCAGGGTTGGCGTGCGGTCTGGGAGGCGACGCTGCGGGGGACAAGCCCCCGCGCTACGTCCAGAAAGATTCCACCTGGACTCCGTACTCTCCAGTTACTCTTGGAACTGACAGCACAGAGTCCTGCCCCTTTTCCCTCAGGGCAGGTCGACCTCCATCTCCAGCAAGAGGGCACTGCGGCTCTTGCCGTGGGGGTCGACCGCCAGCGAGCGGGTGACGCCCCCGAACAGGGCGCGGTGGCAGACGAAGTTGAGGACGCCCAGCTGGGGCACCTCGTAACGCTGCACCTCGCCCTTGACCAGCGCGCCGAACCACTCCTTCACCCGCTGCGGCGTGACCTGCTGCCGTACCAGATCGTAGTGGGCCGGGTCGTCGACCACCAGCACGATGCTCGAAATGTCGCCCTTATCGCCGGCCCGGGCGTGAGCTAAGTCGCGCAGTTTCCTCCTCATCGCTACACCTCCAGAATCTCGACCCGCGGCCGCACCAGCTCGCGGGGCAGGTAGACCGAGGCGATGGCGATGACCTCGCGCACCGAGCGGAAGATGCCGCCGCCGCCATAGGGACCGGCCAGGGTCAGGCCGTCGCTGAGGCTGGCCACCAAGTCGGCCTCAGCGAAAGTGTCCGTACGCACGGCCGCCCGCACCTGTACCTCGGGCGGCTCGCCGGGAAGCGGCAGAGCGTCGCCGTAGAGGGAGTTGACGCCCAGCAGCTCGACCCGCAGCTCCTGGCAGCGCACACCCGTCAGCCGCACCCGCTCGGCCAGAACCTCGGCCGCCAGGCGGGCCCGTGCCAGACAGCCCGTGCCACCGTAGCTCAGTCGCGCCTCGCCGATGTAGCCATCGCGGTAGCCGACCGCCACCTTGAGCGTGGCCGGGGCCGGAAGGCCGCCGGCGCCCTGCACGCGCACGCGGTCCGGTCCCTCCTGGGCAAAGCGCACGTTCGAGAAGTCGGCGATAACGTCGGGCGTGAAGTAGGCCGAGGGATCGTGCACTTCGTAAAGCAACTGCTCGGTGCAGGTGGCGACGCTGACCAGACCGCCGCTGCCCGGCAGCTTGGTGACGATGGCCGTGCCGTCGGCGCGGCACTCGGCGACAGGGTAGCCGATGTGGGCGAGGTCCGGCACGTCGCGCCGCCCGGGGTCGGCGAAGTAACCGCCAGTGACCTGCGGCCCGCACTCGGTGAGGTGGCCCACGGCAACACCAGCCCCCAACAGACCCCAGTCCGACTCGCCCCAACCGAAGCTGTGGCGCAGCGCGGCCAGCGCCAGGCAGGGGTCGGCGATACGTCCCCCGACGACCACGTGCGCGCCCTCGCCCAACGCTTCCGCCAGAGGCCCGGCGCCCAGGTAGGCGTTGGCCGAGACGATGCGCCCCTCGAGCTCCCGCAGGGGCCGGCCGGTCTCGCTGGCCACCAGGGCATCGAGGTCGAGCAAGGCCAGCACGTCGTCGCCGGTGACCACGCCCACCCGCAGGCCCCGTAGGCCCAACGAGCGGGCGAGGTCGACGACCAGCCGCCCGGCGGCGGGCGGGTTGGCGGCGCCGGCGTTGGTGAGGATGCGCGTGCCCTGGCGGTAGCAAGGCGCCAGCACCCCGCGCAGGCGAGTGAGCAGCAGGGGGTCGTAGCCGGCGTCCGGCTTGGCCAGGCGCTCCAGCTGGGCAAAGGCGATGGTGCGCTCGGCGAGACACTCGAAGAGCAGGAAATCCAGCTGGCCGCGTTCGGCCAGGTCGTAGGCCGGCTCCAGCCAGGCGCGCGAGGTGCCGGCGCCCTCCCCCAGACGCACGAGATTCTTAGCGATCATGGACGGGCCTCCGCATGGACGGTGATTGTGCCCAAGGCTAAGAGTTGGGAGGGAAGGATGTCAAGGGCGGCCGGCAGTCACTTGAGTGGCCGGGCGGACGCAGGTATAATCCTGCGGCCGGCCGGGGAGACCGATGGCCCGCGGCCGGCGGGAGGACGATTTGGCGCAAGCGACGGCAGTGCCGCCGACCGAGAGGACGCCAGCCGGCACGGACCGATGGCTGACGGGTCTGGCCCTGGCAGG
>JAJZQK010000241.1 GCA_021847625.1 Chloroflexota bacterium | reverse complement strand
TCTATGTACGCGGGAATCATCTGGCTTGCCATCTTGGGCTTTATCCTCGAGAACGGCGTCTTCGTGCCATTGGAGTCGAGGACGTTGAAGCAGTGGGGCATGATCAGGGACCTCTAGGCAGGGAAGGAGGAGAAGTTCGTTGGCAAAGGGAACGATGGCAGTACCAAAGATTCAGGCAATAAACGTCGAGAAGGTATTCTACGACAAGCTGCACCGGCCGCTAGTGCGGGCGATCGACAGAGTCAACCTGGACGTCAAGGACCGCGAGTTCGCCGTGCTCCTTGGCCCCAGCGGCTGCGGGAAATCGACGTTCCTGCATATGGTCGCCGGCGTGGAGAAGATAACGAGCGGCCAGCTGCTAGTGGATGGCAAACCGATCGTCGGACCGGGCAGAGACCGCGGGATAGTGTTTCAGGAGCACGCGCTCTTCCCCTGGAAGAACGTCATAGAGAACGTCCGCTATGGGCTAGACCTTCAGAGGATGCCGAAGCAACGGGCGAACGAGACCGCCCAGCGCTTCATCAATCTGGTGGGCCTCGGCGGCTTCGAGCGGGCCTACACCCACACCCTCTCCGGCGGCATGAAGCAGAGGGTGGCCATCGCCAGGGCGCTGGCCTACGATCCGGACCTGCTACTGATGGACGAGCCGTTCGGGGCGCTCGACGCGCAGACGAGGGCCTATATGATCAGCGACCTGGCCCGCATCCATGCCGAGACCATGAAGACCGTGTTGTTCGTGACGCACAGCGTCGATGAAGCGCTGATGCTGGCCGACCGCATCTTCATCTTCTCTGCCCGGCCGTGCACGGTGAAGGCCGTGCTCTCGGTCGACACGCCCCGGCCGCGCTCGACCCACGACGACAAACTGCGGCAGATGGGCGAAGAGATCATGGCCATCCTATCTCCTGAGGTCAAGCGGATGATCGACGAAGAGGGCAAGGCCGCGGCCGGCGCGGCCGCGAGCGCTACCTAGAAACAAGCAGCATTCTCATTTGATCCCTGACAAGGAAGGCTAGGGAGGATACTACGAGTGTCACAGTACGAACAGATCGACGCCGATGTTCTGATCATAGGTGGCGGCAGCGCCGGCGCCATGGCGGCGGTCCACGCTAAGGAATTGAACCCCCACGCGCGCGTGGTGGTCTTCGAGAAAGGGCAGATCAGGTACAGCGGCTCGATACCCCGCGGCATGGACGCCCTTAATATCGTCGCCGTCCCCGGCGTCGCCACCCCGGAGGACTACGTGGTCGCCACCAAGGCGGCCTGCGAGGAGGTCGTCGACGAGACGACCAGCTACGTAATGGCCCAGCGGAGCTGGGATTTGCTGCACAAGCTGGAAAGCTGGGGCGTCTACTTCCCGCGCGATAAGCAGGGTAGCTACGAGGTACTCAAGGTCCACTCCAAGGGCCGCTTTGCCGTGACGATGCGCGAGCCCGAGCTCAAGGTCATCCTGGCCGAGCGTCTGGCGAACCTGGGCTGCACGGTGTTCAACCGCACCATGGCCGTCGACCTGCTCATGGAGGACGGCGAGGTGCGCGGCGCCCTCGGCCTCAACGTGCGCACGGGGGAGCTGCTGGCCTGCCGGGCCAAGGCCGTGATTCTCTCGGCGGGGGGCATAGCCCGCTTTGGCCTGCCCGACAACGGCTACCTCTACGGCATCTTCGACTGCCCGGCCAACACGGGCGACACCTACGCGCTCTCTTATCGGGCGGGGGCCGAGCTCACCGGGCTCGAGTACACTACTAACGCCTATATCGTCAAGGACGTCAACGCGCCACTGCTCTACATCACACTGACGCGCGGCGGCCAACTGCTCAACGCCCTGGGCCAGACGCCCCAGTCCGACCACCCCTCGACGACGATGATGATGGACGAGCACCGGCAAGACCGCGCCCCCTTGTTCATCCGGATGAGCCACCTGCCGCACGAGAAGATCGACGAGATTGAGGACATCCTCTTCAGCACCGAGCGTCCCGTCCTCCAGCGCTTCTTCGAGGGACGGGGGGTGAACTTCCGCACCCGTGACATCGAGCTCGGCCCGACCGAGTTCTTCCTCTGCGGCGGCCACGGCATCACCGGCGTCGCCGTCGACGAGACGGCCGCCGCGACGGTGCCGGGGCTCTATGCCGCCGGCGACGCCGCCAACGTCGGCCGCGGCCACCTCACCGGCGCCTTCGTCTTCGGCGAACTGGCGGTGGAATCGGCCTACAGCCAGCGCGCCAACGCCGACCTCACGAGCGATGTCGCCGGGGCGGTCGCGGCGTTCACCCGCAAGCGCCAGGCCCTGGAGAACAACGCCGGCAGCGTGGGCGTGGACGAGTTCGAGTACAAGGTGCGGCGGGGCATCAACAACTACGTCGTGCCCCCCAAGAACGAGGTCAAGCTCAACCGTGCGCTGGAGACGATGGGCTACCTGCGTCGCGATCTGGCCGAGCAGGTGCACGTGAAGTCGGTGTCCGAGTTGGTGAAGGCGCTGGAGGTGGAGAACATCATCACCTGCGCCGTGCTCTCGACCCACGCTTCTCTCGAGCGCAAGGAGAGCCGCTGGGGCTTCTACCACTACCGCGCGGACTATCCTACCAAGCAAGCGTACTGGGACCAGCACGTGGCGGTGCGCAAGGGAGAGGTAGAGGAACAGGTACTGGCCGCACCGCGGCCAATCGCCAGACTGCGGCCGACATCTGAGCAGGGGAGGGGCAACTAACAATGGCCAAGTGGCTTTCCAGTCTATCCGATAATATCGCCGTCGACAAATCCAAGTGCACGTTCTGCATGCAGTGCGTGGACAAGTGCATTCTCGACAATCTGCGCTTCTACGCGTCGCCTTGCCGCGACGCCTGCCCGCTGCGCCTCAACTGCCAGGGCTACACCCAGCTCATCGCCCGCGGCGAGGAGGAGAAGGCGCTGGGCCTGATCTACGAGGGCACCCCCTTCCCGGGCATCCTCGGCCGCGTCTGCGCCGCCCCCTGCGAGACGTCCTGTTCCCGCAACACCGTCGACGGGCAGCCGGTGGCCACGCGGGCGCTGAAGCGCTACCTAGCTGACGCGGTAGCCAGTCCCGACAGCAACGGCAGTGCCGACCCTCTGAAGGCCTGGCGCTCCCCAACCGAGCGCGCGGAACGGGTGGCCATCGTCGGCGGCGGGCCGGCCGGGGTCATGGCCGCCTGCTACCTGCGCCGGGAGGGCTACCAGGTATCGTTGTTCGAGGCCTCGTCCCGGCTCGGCGGTATGCTCACCGCCTGCATCCCCGAGTTCCGCCTGCCCCCGACCACGGCGGCGGACGAGCTCGCCCTCGTGGAGCGCTTGGGCGTGGATGTGCACCTCGGTAGCCCGGTGGACGAGCGAAGATTTTTCGACATAATCGAAGGGAACGACGCCGTGCTCGTCGCCACGGGCGCCACGCGGGGAAAGCGCCTGGGCATCCCCGGCGAGGACCTGGCCGGGGTGTATAACGGCATCGACTTCCTGCGGGCGTCCCGCGAGGCGGACAAGCCTGTAGTGGGCAAGCGAGTGGTCGTAGTCGGCGGCGGCAACACCGCCGTCGACGCCGCGCAGACCGCCTACCGCCTGGGGGCGGAGGAGGTACGCGTCGTTTGCCTGGAGGCAGGCGACGAGATGCCGGCCTTCGCCTGGGAGGTACGTGACGCCGTCGAGGAGGGCGTCGTCGTCGAGAACGGCTGGGGTCCCACCGGCGTAGTTGCCGCCGACGGGCGCGCGGCCGGCTTGGAGTGCCGGCGGTGCCTCTCCGTCTTCGACGCGGAGGGACGCTTCGCCCCCTGCTTCGCCGAGGGCGAACGGCGGACCATTCCCGCCGACACGGTGATCATCGCCATCGGCCAGGAGGCGGAACTGGGCTTCCTAGGCGACTCCGGCCTCGAGGTCCGGGTCGGCCGGGTAGTGGCCGACGCCGACACGCTGCAAACGGCGGTCGCCAAAGTCTTCGCCGCGGGGGACGCCGTCAGCGGGCCGACCTCGGTGGTGGAGGCGATGGGCCGCGGGCGCACGGCGGCGGAATCGATCACCCGCTACCTGCAGGGGCTCCCCTTGCGCTACGGCCGTCGCGACGCCGTGGCGGCGCAGGTCGCGGCGTCGGTAGACGCCTCGGGAGCGGTCGTTCGCCCGCGCGTCGAGGCGCCGCGGGTCGCCGTCGCGGCGCGGCGCGGCTTCGGGGAGATCGAAGGGACGCTCAGCCGTGAGCAGGCTAGGGCCGAAGCGGAGCGTTGCCTCTCCTGCGGCCGGCCCGCGGGGGAGCACCGCATGTGCTGGTCGTGCCTTGCCTGCGAGCAGGCCTGCCCCGAGGACGCCATCGCCGTCTCCGTGCCGTATCTCATGCGCTGACGCCGGTCGCACGCCGGTCATGCTAGAATACTGCGTACCGCAACTCGGCACGCAGAACCGGAAGTTGTGGGCACCGAGATGGTGCCCACAACCGTCATCAGGGGAGGAGCAGGGCATATGAGCACACGACGCTTCAAGGTTTTGGTGGAATTCAGTCCTGCCGAAGGGGTTTGGGTGACATACGTACCCTCCTTGAATCACCTATCGACGTTTGGGCAGACGCGGGAGGAGGCACTGGAGGAGACGAAGGAGGCTATCCTTGGCTACCTCGAGGCAGCCGAGAAAGAGGGCCTGCCGTTGCCTTCCCCAGATGCGGAGCCAGAGGTCGTGGACCTCGAAGTGCGGGTGGCGTGACGAAGTTGCCGGTAGCAACAGGGAGGAGAGTGGTAGAGGTTCTCCTCCGGAGTGGCTTCATCCTCACGCACGTCCGAGGTAGCCATTACTACTTGCACAAACCAGGCGCAGCCGGGCTGGTGGTCGTGCCGGTGCACTCGAACCGGGACCTGCCGGCCGGCACCCTGCGCGCTATCCTACGCCAGGCAGGTCTGACCCCCGGCGAATTCGCCGATCTGCTGTAGGCCGTCGTCCCAGGCTGGCCAAGCTACCCCGGCTTCTGCGCCAGGTGGTCGAGGACGTCCGGGCCGGCGGGGTGCCTGGCGAGGAGGGCGGAGAAGTCGACCCTGTTCTCCACCGCCCTCTTCACCTTGGCCGTGAGCCCGGTGTCGCCCAGGAGGACGGCGCCGACGAGCAGGCTATCGCGGAAGAGGAAGCGGTAGAACTGCCCGTCCCTCTCTTCCTCGATCGCCTCGTAGCTGCCATCTGACGGCTCGACCTGGCCGATGCTGAAGAGGTCGAGCCCCAGCACCTTCAGCGTGTTCGAGCGGGGGATGCCGGCGAACTCGGCCCGCGCCCCGGCCGCGTTCCGCCCGGCGATCGAGCCCTGGTACTTCGCGGCCGGCCAGATGCCGTAGAGCACGCCGCGGTGCTCGGCCACGTCGCCCGCGGCCAGCACGTCGGGATGCGAGGAGGTCAAGTGGTCGTCGACGACGACCCCCTGGTTCACCTGCAGGCCCGCCTGGCGGGCGAGGTAGGTGTTGGGCCGCACGCCGATAGCGATGATGACCAAATCGGCCGGCAGCTCGCGCTTGTCCTCCACCAGCACGGCGCGGGCCCGCTCGTCGCCGAGGATCTCGGCCACTCGCGCGCCGGCATAGACCTCGATCCCCAGGTCGCCCACGTAGCGCGCGAGGAGAGCGGCGGCCTTCTTGTTGAGCTGGCGGGGGAGGAGCCAGGGGAAGCTCTCCAGCACGGCCACCCGCGCCCCTCTCCGGGCCAGGGCGCCCGCCGTCTCCAATCCCAGGAGGCCGCCGCCGATGCACACGCACCTCGCCCCCGCCCGCGCGGCCTCGCGGATGGCCAGGGCGTCGCGGAACGAGCGCAGGCTCTTGACGCCCTCGCGGGCCAGGCCCGGCAGCGGTGGCATGAACGGGTGCGAGCCGGCGGCGAGGATCAGCTTCGTGAAGGGCTCGCGCTCGCCGTCCCGTAGCATCACCTGCCGGCCGGCCAGGTCGAGCGACTCGACCTCGGCGCCCAGCTGCAGGCGCACGCCGTTCTTCTCGTACCACTCTCGCGGATAGACTGGGAGGTCGGCCTCGCTCACCTCGCCGGCCAGGAGGCGGGTGGGGTTTAGCCTATAATAAG
>JAJZQK010000240.1 GCA_021847625.1 Chloroflexota bacterium | reverse complement strand
CTTCAACTGCCGGCGGCAGGGCCAGCAAACGAACGAACAACACGGTAAGCATACGCCGAGTGTTAGCCCCGGGCGTCTGTGATACTACCAGAACCACAAGCCGATTGCAAGACGAGCAATCGCGAGGGCTTCCGCTCGGGCTGCTCGCAGGGGGACCAAGCAGTCACCTGTAGACATAGTTGTTTGCAGCACGTCTCACGGATATGCTATAATCAACGCGGCATAAAGAACGGGACAGCAAGAAAACGAAAAGAGGCATTGGGGGCAGCGCCCACCACTTGGCACCCTGGTTATGTAGCGAGGGTAGTGGGGGCCAAACAGAGACAGACCCAGCAATCCCCCACACATCCCCAGGAGGTTAACGGTAGTTTAATGCCTTTGACTAAAGAAGCGAAGGACCAAATCATCAGTAGCTACCGCGTGCGCGAGAGCGATACCGGCTCAACCGAGGTTCAGGTAGCTCTCCTAACCGAGCGAATCAACCAGCTAACGGAGCACCTACGAGAACACAAGCACGATCACCATTCCCAGCGAGGCCTGCTCAAGATTATCGGACAGCGCCGACGGCTGCTCGCTTATCTGAGTCGCGAGAGCGCGGAACGCTACCGCACCCTCGTCGGCAGCCTCGGCCTGCGCAGGTAGGTGCCGGCCCATAGTCCGATGATCGCCTAACCCAGGGCCTCCATACCTGGGCTTATTTACTATCTTGCAGATTGCCGTCCCGTTCCCTGCACGAGAGAGCGATATGCGTGCGCCGACGAGAGTCGGCCATAAGGAGGGTTTAGTTCGGCAATGCAACAAAGTAGCTTCGACATCGTGCTAGGGGGCAGGACGCTTTCAATCGAGACGGGGAAAATGGCCGGTTTGGCGGACGGTGCCGTCACCGTCCGCTACGGCGATACCATCGTCCTGGCCACCGCGACCATGTCCAAAGAGCCCCGCGAGGGCATCGATTTCTTTCCGCTGACGGTTGACTTCGAGGAACGCCTCTACGCGGCTGGCAAGATCCCCGGCGGCTTCACCCGCCGCGAGGGCAGGCCATCGGAATCGGCCATCCTCACCATGCGCGTCACCGACAGGTCAATCCGGCCTTTGTTCCCGAAGGGCCTGCACAACGACGTGCAGGTAATCATCACCGCCCTTTCCGCCGACCAGCAGAACCCCGTCGACCTTCTCTGCGTCATCGGCGCCTCGGCCGCCCTTACGATCTCCCGCATACCTTTCGAGGGACCGATCGGCGCGGTGCGCGTTGGCCACATGAAGGGCGAGTTCGTGCTGAACCCGACCGAGCAGCAAACCCACGAAAGCCAGCTCGATCTCATCGTTTCGGGCTCGCGCGATGCGGTCGTCATGGTAGAGGCGGGCGCCCACGAACTGCCGGAGTCGCTAATGCTCGACGCCATCAAGTTCGGCCACGACGCGACCCAGGCCATTATCGAACTCCAGAACCGCATGGCCGAGCAGCTTGGCCGTCCGAAGGTAGAGGTCAAGCCACCGGTGATCCCAGAGGAAACCCAGCAGGCAGTGGACAGCGCCGTCGGCGACAGGCTGCGAGAGGCTATCCAACAGATCGATAAGGAAGCACGGGACAACGCCGTCGACGCTCTGCTCGAAGAGATCATCGCTCAGCTGGGGGAGGCACACGGCGAGAAAGTGGTCGCCAGCGCTTTCAGCGCCCTGGAGAAGAAGATCGTTCGCACGGCGATTCTCCAGCAAGACAAGCGACCTGATGGGCGTGGACCGAAGGAGATCCGGCCGATTAGCTGCGAAGTTGGGCTGCTGCCGAGGACGCATGGCTCGGGCCTGTTTACCCGCGGCCAGACGCAGGTTCTCACCATCGCC
This sequence comes from Chloroflexota bacterium, assembly GCA_021847625.1. The sequence continues at coordinate 4,205 of JAJZQK010000240.1, read as the reverse complement.
ACCCTAGGCTCGGTGGGCGATCAACAGATCCTTGACAACCTAGGCGTGGAAGAGACCAAGCGCTTCCTACACCACTACAGCTTCCCGCCCTTCTCCACCGGCGAGACTCGCCCCCTGCGCGGTCCCGGCCGTCGCGAGATCGGGCATGGGGCCTTAGCCGAGCGGGCGCTGGCGCCGGTGATCCCGCCACGCGAGGATTTCCCCTACACCCTGAGGCTTGCGTCAGAAGTACTCAGCTCGAACGGCTCGACCTCGATGGCCAGCGTCTGCGGCAGCACCTTGGCTCTTATGGACGCGGGTGTGCCGATCAAGGCCCCGGTCGCCGGGGTGGCAATGGGGCTCATAATGGACGACCAGAGCGGCAATTACACGGTGCTCACGGACATTCAGGGCCTCGAGGATCATCTGGGCGACATGGATTTCAAGGTCGCCGGCACCGCTGAAGGCGTTACTGCTTTGCAGATGGATATCAAGGTCAAGGGGCTAACGAGCGAGATTCTGGCCAAGGCCCTAGAGCAGGCCCGCGAAGGTAGGCTGTTCATTCTTGGCAAGATACTTGACACTATTAGCACCTACCGATCGGAGCTCTCTCAGTTCGCACCGCGCATCACGCGCATCCAGATCCCGCCCGACAAGATCGGCGCGCTGATCGGCCCCGGCGGCAAGACGATTCGCTCGATTCAAGAAGAAGCCGGTGTCAACATCGACGTCGAGGAAGACGGGTCCGTCTTCATCTCGGGCCCGAACGGCGAAAGCGCCCAGAAGGCCACGCGACTGGTAGAGCGGCTGACTCGCGATGTGGAGATGCACGGTGTATATTTAGGCAAGGTCACGCGCATCACCAACTTCGGCGCGTTCGTGGAGATTCTGCCCGGCAAGGAAGGTCTGGTACGCATCGGCGACCTGGCCGAGTACCGCGTGAATCGTGTGGAAGACGTCGTCGACGTTGGCGATGAGATCATGGTTATGGTAATAGAAATAGACAGCCAGGGTCGCGTCAATCTGTCCCGGCGTGCCGTACTGGAAGGGGCACCGCCGCCGAGCGCTCCGACCGGTAGGCCGTCCGGCCCAATGGGCGGGGGAAGGCGTCCCGGACCCGGGCGCGGCGACCGACGCGGACCCAGCGGCCCACCCCGGGGGGCTCCTCCCCGCGGTGAGCAGGGCGGCGAGCCGGGCAGCTAAAATCGTTTCTACGAGGGGTAGATAGTAGCTAGTTATGGGCGACAAGCGGGACTACTATGACGTGCTGGGGGTAGGTCGTGGGGCAAGCGAGGATGAGATCCGGCGCGCCTTCCGTCGGCTTGCTCGCCAATATCACCCCGACGTCAATCGGGAGGATGGGGCCGAGGCTCGCTTCAAGGAGGTCAACGAGGCCTACGAAGTGCTGAGTGACCCTCAGAAGCGCCGAACGTACGATCGCTTCGGGCACGCTGGCACGCGTGGGTTTGGCCCGGGCACGGGTCCGACGGCCGGCACGCCCTTCGACGACCTCGTGGGCGACCTGTTCGAGTCGTTCTTCGGCGGAATGGGCTCGACGACGAGGCAGCGCGCCAGCGCCCAGCGCGGTGCCGATCTGCAATTCGAGCTGAAGCTCACCTTGGAAGAGGCGGCCTTCGGCGTGGAGAAGCAGATCGACGTGACGCGCTGGAGCACCTGCCCTACGTGCCAAGGAAACGGGGCGCAACCCGGCTCGCAGCCGACGGTGTGCCCCGTCTGCCACGGCTCGGGCGAGGTGCGCCGTACGCAGCAGACGTTGTTCGGCCAGTTCGTGAACGTCTATGTCTGCGAACGATGCCGAGGCGAGGGGCACATCATCACCGACCCCTGCCAGACGTGCCACGGCAGCGGCCGTGTGCGTTCGCCCAAGCACATCTCGGTCAAGGTCCCGGCCGGCGTGGATGACAACCAGCAGATCCGTCTCACGGGAGAGGGCGAGGCGGGGGTCAAGGGCGGGCCGACGGGCAACCTGTACGTTCGCTTGCGCGTCGTCCAACACCCGCTGTTCAAGCGCGAGGGTAACGACCTAATCTTCGAGTTGCCAATCAACGTCGCACAGGCAGCGCTTGGCGATGAGGTGGAGATCCCTACCCTCGGCGGCGAACAGGCCCGGATACGCATTCCGGCCGGGACGCAGAACGGTAGGGTGTTCCGACTCAAGGATAAGGGGATCCCCTACTTGGGTTCCGGCCGCCGGGGCGATCAGCATGTTCGGGTGCACGTGATGACGCCCACGGACCTGACTGACGAACAGAAGAAGATCCTCCTCGAACTGGCCAAGACGTTCGGGCACGACGTCCACCCCGGTGGTGATGACAAGGGTCTGCTCGGTAAGTTCAAAGACGCCCTAGGGGTGTAGGTTGGACTGGCTCGAGCTGTCATGCCAGGTGGATAGGGAAGCAGTCGAGCCGGTGAGCGAGCTCTTCGCCCGGCACGGGCGCGGCGCCGCTATCGAGGAAGACGTGGACTCGGTGGAAGGGGAAGGCCCCCGGACGCCGAGTCCTTTTGTCACCGTGCGGACCTACCTGCCGCTGGATGAGCAGGCCGACGAGAAGCGCCTGGCCATCGAAACGGGCCTCTGGGTGCTGGGTATGATCCGCCCCGTGGGCGCGCTCCTCGTGCGCACGCTCAAGGAGCAGGATTGGGCGGAGGCGTGGAAGGCGCATTTCCACGTCCACCGCATCGGCCGCCGCGTCGTCATTAAGCCCTCCTGGCGTGAGTACGACCCCCAACCCGACGACATCGTCATCCAACTCGACCCGGGCATGGCTTTCGGCACCGGGCTGCACCCCACCACCCAACTCTGCGTCGAGACACTGGACGACTACCTGAAACCCGGCCAGCAGGTTCTCGACCTGGGCACCGGCTCCGGTATCCTCGCCATCGCCGCCGCCCTCCTCGGTGCCAGCAGCGTGCTGGCCCTTGACGTCGACCCCCTGGCGGTCGACGCGGCACGGGCCAACGCCGCCGCGAACGGGTTGGCAGACTCTATCTCTGTGGAGAACGGTTCCCTCCCCCGGGCAGGCATAACCACGCCCTTCGACCTGATCGTCGCCAACATCATCGCCCACGTCCTGCGAGACCTCGCCGGGCCCCTGGCGGAGGCGCTGGCGCCGGGAGGGCTGCTCGTGGCCAGCGGCATCATCGCCGAGCGTGAAGCGGAGGTGGTCACAGCCTTTGCCGACACCGGCCTGCCGATAGTCGAGAGGCGCCAGCGCGGCGACTGGGTGGCACTGGTCGCCAGGAGAAGATAGGTGACCACGCACCGCTTCTTCATACCCCCGGACTGGCTCCAGGCCGGCACGGCGCAGCTCGAAGGCCCGCTCGCCCACCAGATTGCGTTGGTGCTGCGTCTGCGCCCGGGGGACCAGATTTGCCTGCTGGACAACTCCGGCTGGGAAACGATCGTCGAACTGACGAAGGTGACGAGGACCCAGGCCACCGGCGCGGTTGTTCGTCGCCGCCTGGCCACGACGGAGCCGCGTACCAAGATCACGGTCTACCAGGGCCTCTTGAAAGCCGACCGCTTCGAATACGCTCTCCAGAAGTGCACCGAGCTCGGCGCCGTTGGCTTCGTCCCCCTCATCACCGCCCGCACCGTAATCGGCTCCGTGGCCGAGGTGGGCGACCAGCGCATCCAGCGCTGGCAACGCATCGTCGTGGAAGCCGCCGAGCAATCGGGGAGGGGACGTCTGCCGGTCCTCCACCCGGCGCAGATCTTCCAAAGCGGTTGCGAGCGCGCGGCGGGGCTGTCCTTGCTCCCCTGGGAAGAGGAGAAGGGCCATGGATTGCGAACGGTCCTCCGCGAGCGCTTCACCCCCCCGGCGGCCGGCACAAGCGCCCGAACCCGTCCCTTTGCCGTGAACATCTTCGTCGGCCCCGAGGGAGGCTTCACGCCAGAGGAGGTGGCCCTGGCCAAACGCTACGGCATCGTGCCCGTGACGCTGGGGCCGCGCATTCTGCGCGCCGAGACGGCGCCCGTGGTGGTGTCGGCGGCCGTCCTCTACGAGGCCGCCGACCTAGGGGGATAGCCTAGGAGGGACACGCCGCCCTCCGGGGGCATGCTCGCCAGCTCATGACCGGCATCCCGGTTTGCACCTGCACGGCTTGCTGTGCTATAATTCGTGGACGGCCGCCGAGGAATCATTAGGCATTTCCCCGGCGGCACCCGTTGTAAGGAGAGTTATACCATGCCCAAGTTGAAGACG
>JAJZQK010000239.1 GCA_021847625.1 Chloroflexota bacterium | reverse complement strand
CCGGATAGCCGGGTGCCCCTGGACGCTACAACGTATGACGGATGAACCGTCGCCGTCTACCCACAAGACGGCATTTTTGTTGCGGGGCCGAAGATTGGCGTAGGGGCTACCGGCGACCGAAGGAAGTCCCGCAACGCGGGACGGTCGCCCTCTCTCGCCTGGCCGCTTCCTGCGCCCTTCACGGGACCGCCGTTCCGCGCCTGCCTTTGTCATCCCCGCGTAAGCAGGGATCCATCGGGTACGGGAGACGCCGCGGGGGACGAGCCCCCGCGCTACAGGCCGCCTCCTACCTGTAGGGGCGGACGGCTCTGTCCGCCCCGGGGTCGTATGGCGGCGCTCCGACCGCCCCCAGGCCGACCCTCACCCTCTCCCTGGAAGGGAGAGGGAACCCTGGCGCTCTCTTGGCAGGTGGACGGCTCGACCTTGCCTCAGGTGATGCTGGTTCTGGCGGCCGACGGGGCGGCGCTCGGGAAAAACCCGTCCGAAATTGGTCGCCAAATTACGGTACACGAACGGGCGCCAAAACTGGAATATATAGTGAAGGCACTAGAACATACGTTCGAGAGAGCGCCCGGAGGTAGACGATGAGCCCACGTTCCCCACGCGCCAAGAGCACCGGCAAGGGGTCGCGGCCAAGCCCGCGCCGTTCCGCACCCTCGGCGGAAGAGAGGGGGCCGGACGAGGCAATGGCCGACGGCCTCTACGCGGCCTGCCTCGACGACGAGGAGCGCCAGGCCCTGGAGCGCGCCCTCGCCGCCGGGCTCGACGAGGAGACGGCGCTGCTGCGCGTCCTCATCCGCCGGGCCCTGCTGCAGGACAAGCCTGCCACGCAGGTGGCCTACCTGGTGCAGACGCTGTCCCAGCTCTTGAAGACCCGGCACGTGATCGCCGGCCAGGCCGCCAAGCAACTGGACGAGGCCCTCGCCCAGGCCCTCGACGCCATCGCGGCGGAGATGGGCGCCGCCCTTTAGGAGGTAGACATGCTCGCCGAACGCTTACGAAACCTGCGCCCGAGGCAGGACAAGGGACGGAACGAATCGCCCATCGATCAGCGGCCCGGGTGCACCTACGGGGCCGTGACCGGCCAGCGGGTGGCCGACCTGGCCGACGTCGTCGCTCGCATCGAGGGGAAGGTCAACGCCGCCCTGCTGGGCATCGCCTCGGCCGTGGTTATCGAGATCGTGCGGAGCGTGCGGCTATGACGGAACGCGGCTTGACCCCACGCCCTTCGCCGGGCCGGCAGAAGACCACCCAGGCGGCGGTCCTGCGCGCCGCCCTCGGCGACATCCACACGTTCAGCAAGCACGTCGTCGGGCGGGAGCTGCGGCCCTACCAGCTGGAGCCGGCCCGGGCCATCGAGGCCTCCATCTTCGGCAAGCAGGGCTTCGCCATCACCGTCGAGATGTCGCGCCAGGCCGGCAAGAACGAGCTGGGCGCCCAACTGGAGGCCCACCTGCTCAATCTCTACCAAAGAGCCGGCGGCAGCATCGTCAAGGCCGCGCCTACCTTCAAACCGCAGGTGATCAACTCCAAGCTCCGGCTGGAAGGGGCTCTCGCCAACCCTTGGAACGCCGGCAAGTGGCGGAGCGAGATGGGCTACATGCTGCGCCTCGGCAAGGCGCGGATGTTCTTCTTCTCGGCCGAGCCCGCGGCCAACGTGGTGGGGGCGACGGCGTCCATACTAATGGAATTCGACGAGGCCCAGGACATCGACCCGGAGAAGCACGACAAGGACTTCATGCCGATGGGCGCCACCACCAACGTCACCCGCGCCTACTTCGGCACCGCCTGGGACGACCGCACGCTCCTGGAGCGGCAGAAGCAGCGCAACCTCGAACTCGAAAAGAAGGACGGCGTCCGCCGGCACTTCGAATACCCGTGGGACGTGGTGGCCGAGTGCAACCCCTTGTATGGGGCCTACGTGCAGGCGGAGCGGGAGCGGCTGGGCGCCGACCATCCCCTCTTCCGCACGCAGTACCTCCTGCAGCCCCTCGGCGGGGAGGGACGCTTCCTGAGCCCTCAGCAGCGGGCCCAGCTGGTCGGCGACCACCCGCGCTACCACGCCGCCCGCGCCGGCCTCGCCTACGTGGCGGGAGTCGACGTGGCCGGGGAGGACGAGGCCGACCAGGACGCCACCCTGCGCGCCGCCAAGCCGCGCAAGGACTCCACGGTCATCACCATTGCCGAGGTGGAGCCCCGCCAGGTGGCGCCCGGCATCACGACCGCCGCGCTGCGCGTCGTCGACCACTACTGGTGGACGGGCCGCGCCCAGGTCCGCCAGTACGAGCATCTGCTCGACCTCCTGCACAACGTCTGGCGGGTGCAGCGCGTCTGCGTCGACGCCTCCGGCATCGGCGCCGGCCTGGCCGGCTTCCTGGCGGCGGCTTTGGGCGAGACCGTCATGGAGCCCTTCCGCTTCTCGGCCGCCAGCAAGAGCGAGCTCGGCTTCGACTTCCTGGCCGCCGTCAACGCCGGGGGCTTCAAGGTCTACCGGGAGGACGCTACAGAGGGGCCGGGCTGGTCGATCGTGGGGCCGGACGGCGTCGCCGCCTACTCCCCGGAGGCGCGAGAGTTCTGGACGGAGTGCCGGCTCGCCCGCTACGAAATGCGGGCCAACCAGCAGATCAGTTTCTACGTCGACGAGGCCGAGGGGCACGACGACTTCCTGATGTCGGCGGCCCTCTGCGCGCGGGCCGGCCGGACCATCGCCGTCAGCCCTGCCTCGGCCGTCGTCGCCCCGCGACCACTCTACGAAGACGGGAGGTATTAAGTCCGTGCGTTTCCTTGAGACCATCGACAGACTGGTGAGGTGGGATGCGCTGCCTCTACCCGGGCGGGCCGACGTCGCCACCTTGCCCGCGCCGCAGTCCTCGCCCGACCCGCAGCCGGCCCAGGAGGCGACCCTGGCCGAGGAGGACCGCCTCTGGCGCGCTGTCACCACCAGCGGCCAGCGCGAGCTCCCCTGGACGCGGACCCAGGAGCAGATGCTCGACGCCACCGAGGCCTACCGGGCCAACCCCCTGGCCTTCCGCATCGTCGAGCTGACGGCCGACCACGTGCTGGGCAAGGGGCTGCGGCTCAAGTGCTCCGACCGGGCCGTACAGCACTGGCTCGACGCCTGGTGGACGCATCCCCAGAACCACATGGCGCCTCGCTGCTACGAGCTCTGCCGGGAGCTGTCCATCTCCGGGGAGGTATTCGTCACCTACCACAGGAATCCGCTCGACGGCATGGTCTACGTCCGCCAGATTCCCCCGGTCAACGTCGACAGCGTGGAGACCGACCCCGAGGACCTGGAGCGGGAGGTCCGCTACCACGAATCGGGCGCCACGGCCGAGGTGATGGGCCGCTGGTGGGGCGCCGACGAGTGCTCCCATTACACGATCAATCGCCTGGCCGGCTGCACGCGCGGCCAGGGCGACCTGGCCTCCGTCCTCCCCTGGCTGCGCCGCTACAAGGACTGGCTGACAGACAGGGTGCGGATCAACAAGTTCAAGGGCGCCTTCCTCTGGTGGGTCAAGCTCAGCGGCGCCGACCGCACCACCGTCGAGCGCAAGCGGGCCGAACTGAGCACGCCGCCGGACCCGGGGAGCGTGATCGTCACCAACGAGAGCGAGGAATGGACTGCCGTCCAGCCGCGCATTGACGCCCAGGCCGTGGAGCCCGACGGGCGGGCCATGCGTCTGATGCTGGCGGCGGGGGCCGGCATCCCCCTGCACTTCTTCGGCGAGCCCGAGCACGCCAACCGCGCCACCGCCGCCGAGATGCAGAGCCCCACGCTGCGCCATTTCGAGAACAGGCAAGTCTTCTTCGGCTGGATGATCGCCGACATCGCCCGCCGGGCCCTCGAAATAGCCGGCGCCTTCCCCGGCCGCGACTTCGCGATCACCGCCGTCTTCGAGGACCTCACCGTCGCCGACAACCAGAGGACGGCCCAGGCCGCGGCGGCGATGGTTGGCGCCCTGGCCGTCGCCAAGGACCGCGGCTGGATCGACGACGCCGCGGCCCGGAACGTCCTCACCACCTACATCGGCATCAAGCAGGAGGCACAGACGCTATGAGCACGCTGGACACGCTGCGCGCCGACCTCGCCAGCGACCTGAAGAATACGCTGCTGGCCGGCAACAAGTGGGAGGACGCCGACCTCGACCGCGCCATCCTCAAGGCGACGGGCGCCCTCGACCTCTCTTGGCCGAACGCGACCACCTTTGAGTTCGCCGCCGCGGAGGGCGTCCGGGCCTACGACCTCACCGCGGCCGGCGTCGGAGAGGTCGCCCGGCTCATCGCCGTCGAGCGCGTCGAGTGCCCGGCCGACCAAGACCCGCGCGAGTACGTGCCCTTCGAGGTGGCCGACACCGACGCCGGCCTCCAGCTGCGCCTGACCCTCGCCACGGGGCCCGAGGCGACGGACACCGTGCGCCTCTACGTCGCCACGTGCCACCTGGTTGACGCCGCCGGGTCCACCATCCCCGTCCACCTGGAGCCCGTCGTCCTGACCGGCGCCATGGGCTACGCCGCCCTGGCCTACGCCGCCTACGCCATCAACCGCGTCAACGTATCGTCCGCGACCGTCGCCCAACTGACCGACTTCGCCGAGACGTGCCTGGCCGATTTCCGCCGCTCCCTGGCCGACCTGCGCCAGCGGCGAGCGACGGTCGCCCCATCCTACACCACCTTCGCCAACTACGAAATCTAGGAGAGTCTGCCATGCTTACCACATCCATTCCTAACAACCGACAACCAATTGCTACCAATGCCCCACTCATCACTCATAACTCATCACTCATCACTTCGTCCGTGACGTTGTTCGCCGACGTCGAGGAGGCGCGCATCCTGGAGGGGGACGCCGACCCGGCGGGATTGCCGGAGGTCGAGGTCACCATCATCCGCCCCTGCCTCAGCCAGAACGGGCTGCGCTACGCGCCGGGGGCGCTGCGGGAGGCCGTCGCCAAGTTCGAGGGCGCCGCCGCCTTCGCCGACCATCCCAACATGCTCGACGCCACCCGGGCCGGCGGCAGGTCCATCAGGGACATCGTCGGCTCTTATCACGGTGCCCGCTACGTCGAGGGGCGCGGCGTCGTCGCCCGCCTGCGCTTCCTCCCCTCCGCCGACTGGGCTTACCGCATCGTCGAAGCCGTCGTCAAGGACCGGGCCGCCGGCCATACCGCCCCACCGCTGGGCATCTCTGCCGACCTGATCGTCCTCAAGCAGCTGACCTACCCGTCGCGGACTCAGCAGGCGTCGCCTGGAGCCCGCCGCGCCGCCTACGACGTGGTCAAGGTCGAGACCGTCAACTCCGCCGACCTGGTCTTCCGCCCCTCGGCGGGAGGCTCGTTCGATAGGATCCTGGAAGCCTGGGATCCCAATACAACTCAAGGAGGGCATATGCCACCCGAAGCCAGCGCCGTCTCCCCTCTTCCCGGCGAAGAGGGAGCGGGTGAGGGCCACGGCCCCACCCCCGCCCACGTCCTGGAAGCCGAGCTCGCCGCCGCCCGCGCGACCCGCGTCGCCCTTTGCGGCGAACTCCTGACCGCCCGCCTCGCCGCCTCGCAGCTCCCCGAGGTGGCCCAATCTCAAGTCCGGGAGCAGTTCGCCGGCCGCGCCTTCGAGGCCGCGGCGCTCGACACGGCCATTACCAAGATGCGCGACCTCCTGGGCGCCGTCGCCGCCGGGGGCGTCGTCCGCGGCATGGGCCAGCCGCGTTCGCAGGTCTCGACCGGCCGTACTGCCCTGGAGAACGTCACCCTGGCCCTCGAGCGGCTCTTCGGCCTGCCGCTGCCCGACAACGCCGCCGGTATTCCCAAGTTGTCGGGCATCCGCGAGGCTTACCAGCTCATCACCGGCGACTACGACTTCAGCGGCCGCTACGACTGGGAACGCTCGGTCGTCCGCGAGGCGAACGAGGTGACGACCGCCGTCATGGACTCCGTCGTCTCCAACGTGATGAACAAGCGGCTGGTGGCCGACTACCGGGCCCAGCTCAAGTGGTGGGCGCCGCTCGTCAGCATCGTCGATTTGCGGGACATGAAGACGCAGACGCGCGTCCTGCTGAACGACTTCGCCGCCC
>JAJZQK010000238.1 GCA_021847625.1 Chloroflexota bacterium | reverse complement strand
GCGCAGGCCACGCGCGATGGGGTGGTTCCAGATGTCCGACCACTCGTTTCTCAGCGCGTTCCCCAGCGGCCGATAGTAACTCTGGCAGGGGATGACGTCCCCATTGGGTTCGACGCAGACGTTGTACTTGGCGGCGGTGCAGCTCTTAATCCCCATCTGCAACTCGACTGGGTTGAGGTGGCAGTACTGGGTCGGGGTGTACCAGATGAAGCGGAGATTGTTGCGCTCGGCCGCCTCTGCTACTTCCGAGAGGACGTCCGCTAGCTCTGCCTCGGGTATCCCGGCATCGTATTCCTTGCCCAGCCCCGAGTAGATTAGGCCGTTGCAGGCGAAGGCAGGGACGCCGAGGTCGGCGATGAAATCGACCGTGCGCTGGATATTGGCGAGGTTGGCCCGCGTCAGGGTCGTGTTCGTCAGGACGTAGAGGTCGGCATCGACGGAGTTGCGCACGCCCTGCACGGTCTCGCGCCAGGCCGGGGAGCCAACCATCGCGTTATGTACGGCCTCGTCGTGCGATTCCAGGGTGATCTGCACGTGGTCAAGGCCGGCGGCGACGAGAGAGTCCAGGTAAGCCCTATCACCCAGCCGGCGCCCATTGGTCAGCAGGCCGGTCACGAACCCGACGTCCTCGGCGTAGGTAATGAGCGTCTCGAGGTCGTCCCGCAAGGTCGCCTCGCCGCCGGTGAAGCACAAATGCGGCACGCCTACCGCCCAGAGCCGATCCATCGCCTTCCGCCAGTCCCCGGTAGAGAGCTCGGCCGTATCCCGAGGCCGCTCAACATAACAATGAGCACACTGATTATCGCAGCGATAGGTTAGCGCCAGATCGACCCGGTAGGGGGCCGACGACGGCGTCTGAAATGGTTCGATGCGGTTGATGTCGAGGTAGGTTATCGGGCACACATCCTCGGCCGAGAGCAGCTTGTCGATCGTCTCGCGCAACCGCCGGGCATCGGCCTCGGCAGCCTCTCGAGCAACGCGATAACGTCGCGACATTCGCTCGGCGCTCTCCGCCACCGATACCCCGTCGATCATAAAGCGCGCGTACTCCGTCGCCGTCACGTTCAGGTGGAGGACTGTCGAGGCGTTGACGATCAAGACGCCGCTGCCATCGGACTCCACCCGCAGATGGAGCCGATAACGATTTGGGGCGTCCATTGGGCTCCGGTAGTGGTAGACCCCCGGCTGCACGGGCTCGGCCTGGGCGAACAGCCCTTTGAGTGACGAAAGAACTGACATAGTCTATCTCCCTCCCCCGGCACACGCACAAGCACAGCCGGCGCAGGCACAAGCGCAGGCACAGCCCCCGCCACCCCCGCGTCCCGAGCTGGACCGCGTCGGCGGTGGCGGAGGATTGGTAATCTGGGTGACGCCAGACGTGAAGGACTCGACATTGCCCACAACCCCAGCGGCCATTCCCTCCATGCCGCTGACGATGGAGTTGGCGAACTGCGAACCCGGCAGCGTCGGCATCTGCACGTCCGGCAGGCTGACGCTCCTGCCCGGAGCCGAATGGCCCGTGGGGTGGGAAGTGCGAGGAACGTAGTTGCCCCACCACACCGGTCGGCGGAAGGACCGTCCCACGAACACTTCAGGGGCCTTGCGCTCGAACTCCCGGTCCAGGCTGGCCCACTCGATCGTTTCGGCAAGCATCTCGTCGCTAAGATCCGCCTCGCCGGAGGATTTCACCCGCTCCCAAGCCTTGTCCACGATGGAGCGATAGTAGGCAAGCGTGTCCCTGCCACTGAAGCCCTTCATCTGCCGGTTGACCGACTTCACCAGGTCGACGACCATGGCCCGCAGAATCGCCTCGTCTAGCCTGCCATCGGGACCCACTGCTCTCAGGAAGCTCACCTCGTAGGCTTTGAGCCCATCCGGTTCAGGCTTCAGCGCCTCCACCCGCAACGGGTTGTTCGTTAGCACCCGCAGGGCGCCCTTGCGGATAAGGCCGAATGAGATCAAAGTCAGCACCCGGTCGAGCGGCAGCTCCATCAGCACCGCGGCCTCGGGGGCGGTGAGACCCCGGCGAATCTCCACCCCCTCCACGGAGATGACGGGCGGCAGATAGTCCAGCCGCCGGCGGCGGGCAGCACCGATGGCTAGAATCGGCGTGATGATCACGACGCCGATCACCACCAGGAACACGACGACGACCACGCCCACTTCGATGAAGGGATCAAAATCGACGCTCGGTTCCGATATCTTGTCGACGTACTGCTTCGGGAAGGAGGCGCCGAACATGTACTGGCGATCAGGCCTGGCGTTCTCCTTCACCCAGGTATAGACGACCTGACCGTCCTGGACCGCCGCCGAGGTGAACTGCTCTTGGTGATAGCGCGGCTCATCCGGCGTTACTCCCGGCGGCAAGTAGAAGCTCACCTCCAGATATGTGCTGCCGTGGACGAAATCGCTGCCGTAGTAGTGGGGGGCGAACTCGACGCTGGCGTAGGAGTCGTCCTGCGAGTCCGGAAAGACCATACCGTTCACCCTGGCCCGCAGGTGCAGGGTGCCGGTCTGACCGCCGCGAATGGACCGGCTACCGAGATGGAACTCCGCGCCGGGCGAGACCCACTCCGACTTGCGGATGTCCTTGACGGCCGCGCCGTCGATATCGGCGACTATCGAGGACAGGACGTAATTCTTGGTCGGCATGCCCACGTCCACGATGTCGATCGTCGGTGCGCCGCGGTCGTTTCGGAAGGTGAGCCAGTATTCGACGTCGATGGACCCGTCCTTGTTGACGTATACCCTCGAGAGGTTGCGATCCAAGGAGAAGCTGAGGTCCTGAGCCGCGGCCGGGATGGTCGCGAGGAACGAGGAAGCCAAGAGGAATGCGGAAAGCAGGACTAGGGAAAGCGCCCGGTGCCACCTCACCATTTGGGCTCCTCCTCGATCTCGTAGGCCGCCCCGCAATAGGGGCACCTGACGTTGAGGGCGCCATGGACCAGCGTAATCTCCCGCTGGTCCAGCGGAGCGCCGCAATTCCGGCACTTCATCTGCTCGAGGCTGAGGTCACCCGGCAGTTCTACCTCGTGGACGATCCGTTGCTCCGGCTTGGGCTCGCGCAGCTTGACGATGGCGATGATGCCGAGCCCGATGACGATCAGGACGACGCCGACGGCCAGCCTGCCGCCGGTATTGCCCACGGGTGCCGCCAGCAGGAACAGAACCCCAAACAAGATGAGGATGGCGCTTACCACGTAGCCGATTATCTTACCAGTAGACACTCTTCTCTTCCGCTCCCCTAACCTTGGCCAAGAGACCTAGCAGACGACGATTCGCTCCCCATTGTACCGCGAATGTCAATACGCCGCAGACTGGCGGCGGCCCAGCACCAGCGAGAGCGCCCAGGCCAGCACAGAGATCAGTGCGTAGTATACCAGCAGAGCGAGGAGGGTATACAGCTCGACGACGCTATTGCCGATTCGCAAATAAGGGACGAAGGCCGTGAACGGCTCCACAAGCGGCCAGCTCAACGCATAGACGAGCTGCGCCAGAAAGTCCAGGATCCCGCCGCGGGCTACTGCCAAGGCGAGGAAGATCACCCGCAGCGTGAGCAGCAGGCTGATGGCATCCCCCAGGAAGGTCACCGTCCGCACGACGGCCGCGCTAACGGGCGAACTCTTACCCAACGCCCGCGGTGACTGCGCCGCCAACGGGCGGCAGGTTGCCTCGCTGGGCCGTGCCTTGGGAAGCAGCAAGGTAAGAGTAACGCCGATCAGAAATCCGCCTATGTGGGCCCACCAGCCCACGCCACCGGCCATCTGCTGGGCCTGCGGCGTGATCGAGGCCAGGCCATTGGCGAACTGCGTGATGAACCAGATGCCAAGCATGAGGAAGGCCGGCACGGGCAGGAGCAACGGCAAGAAGAACACCGGTATCAAGACCGTCACCGTCGACCGCGGATACATAATGATGTAGGCCCCGAGGACACCGGCAATCGCTCCGCTCGCGCCGATCAAGGGTACCGCCGAGCCGGGCATGAAGATAACTTGGGCCAGGTTCGCGCCCACGCCCACGAGCAGGTAGAACACGAGATAGCGCAGATGGCCGAACCTGTCCTCGACGTTGTCGCCGAAGACCCAGAGGAACAGCATATTCCCGCCCAGGTGAACCCAGCCGGCATGCAGAAACAGGGCGGTGATCAGCGTCAACAGTGCCGCTTGCTGACCCGCCTGAGCCCCGGACAGAGCGCTGCTGACGGCGGCCGGGGTCACACCCCATCGCTGGATGAACCCGTCGATCCCGGCGCCAAGGCTCAGCTCGACAAGGAAAACCAGTACATTGGCGATGATCAGACCATAGTTGACCCAGGGCGTATGCCTGGTAGAAACGCTATCGTTTACGGGAATCAATTGCCCAGCCTCAGCGCATCGGACATAATCGGCACCGAGAAGTATACCGGATGGCGCGCGAGACCGCCACCCGCTGCGGAGGTTCGGTCTCCCATCGGATAAGCGCTAGCCCTCACTTCTCCCCCCCGCCGTCATCGCCAGCGATGGCAGGAGCAGCGTTCCCTTGTCCTGAGCACCTGTGGCACATCTTGTGCTTAATACGACTGCTCCGATATGAGATTACTGCGAGAGGCGGCGAGAAGAGGAAATGCAAGTGTGGGGTTTGTGGATGGCCGCCGCACCGGTCGCTGCAGCGATTATTCTCTTGACCCCTTTTCCAGGGGGGTCTCGCCTGAGGCGTGGAGTGCCTTGGATGAGTGCGGTGGTTTTCCTTCTTGTTGGCAGTACGTTTCTCAACCAATGTTCGGCACGTTCGTTGGCTGTTAACCATGTAGAGGATAGGTTGTTTGGCGGGCCGACCGGGTACGTATCGGTGTACGACCCGCAAGACGGGCAATGGGTTTTCATAGCGGCCAAGGATGCAAATCCGGCCGACTTCAGGGTCCAACTGGCGGCGGCGCCGACCCCGTCCAACGGTAGCGGCCGGAGCGGAGCTGGCTCTGCCGGCCTAGTGGAAACAGGCGGAATACGGGTCAAGCTCCAGGGCACACCCGACGAAGTAGCCCGCCTCACCAGCGCCGTCGATATCTTGGCCGGGACGAGGTACGGTTCGGCGGCCCTCGGCGATCTGCTGGCACGTGACGACATAACGATCAGGTTCGCGAACGACATCGGCGTTGACCTGCCCGGAGGATACGTCCTCACGACGGGCGGAACGGCGATGACGGAAGGGAAGACGGTTACCATCTCCCGGCGCTACTACGGCAATAGCTCGGACAGGGTGCTAGCAGCCATGGTCGCGCACGAACTAACCCATGTGGCCCAGAACGTCAACGCCGGGTCGGCCTGGTGGCAATGGCCCTGGACGACCGTCGACCGCGAAGTAACGGCCCATCTAATGCAGGCGGTCGTGTGGGCGGAGGTCAGAGGCGACGAGAAGAATTGGGAACAGGACCAGAACCTCCAGAACGCCACGAACCGCGACCAACTCCGCACGAAGATCATGGAGAACCCCGCCTACCCGTGGTGGTTGGCCCCTGATTTGTCGTGCTAGACGAAGAGGGCGGAGCCTGTCGGCAATCCCGCTGGGCTCCGCTCCGCCCTTGACCTTGATTGAGAAGAGCGCCCCCGACCTCATGCGGTCCACAGTGATAGGCCGCCGCGATGACACCCATTCCGTCAATTCCGCCCGCGTCCTTGCTCGCCTTCGAACATACATGCGATAATGTCTTCCAAGACAGCCAAGATGGGCGGAGGGACGGTCGGCGTGGCATTCTTTGGAGCAGAACACACCTCGCGGTACTCACACGCGGCCCGGTACCAGCAGATTGCTCGTACCTTGGCCCGCCATGGCTTTGGCTACCTGGCTACCCAACTTGGCCTGGGGAGACACATCCCGTTCTATCGCAGCGCCTTCGACGCAGACAAGGGCAAAGCGGGCCCCGAGCACCTGCGCTTGGCGCTCCAGGAGCTCGGCGCCACCTTCATCAAGCTGGGCCAGCTGCTTAGCACCCGCGGCGACCTCTTTCCACCAGAGTATGTAGACGAGCTCTCGAAGCTCCAGGATGCCCTACCGCCACTTCCCGTGGAGATCATCGCCGAGGTTAGATCGGA
>JAJZQK010000237.1 GCA_021847625.1 Chloroflexota bacterium | reverse complement strand
TCCGTCATTCCCGCGGAAGCGGGAATCCAGCCAGTGCGCGGCCGGAGGGCGAACGCCGTTCGCCCCTACAGATAACGTTGGATCCCCGCTTGCGCGGGGATGATAGGGATGCCGGCAGAGGCTCCATTGGCCCTCCCGATAACGAGCACCCGGGCAGCAACGGCTACGTCGGACTATTTAGACGCCCAAGGCTCGCCTGAGGCCGCTCAGGAGCCGTTCATCCTCCCCGGGCTGGACCGTGCGGGCATCCAGAAGCAGCAGTCCCCGCTCGACCCGCCCGACCACCGGGGGATTGCCGGCGCGCAGGCGCCTCGCCAGATCCGGCAGCGAGAACCCCCGCCCGGCGGCCGCGGCCTCGCCAATCGCCAGAGCCCGACTGCTGAGCGTCTCCCCGGGCAACGACCCGCCGCCGACCGTCGCCTCGGTCGCCGCTACCTGGGCCTGCACACCCCAGCCATCGACGGCGTCAGCCCAGCTCTGTGCCCGCCGTTCCAGTTCCTCATCCGGCGTCGAGATCATCCTCCAAACGGGCACCTTGCGCAGCGCCTCGCCCCGCGCGTAGTGCAACAGCGTCACCTGCAGCGCCGCCAGGGTAAGCTTGTCAATGCGCACCGCCCTCGCCAGCGGGTGGCGGCGCAAACGCTCGACGTAGGCGCGCTGGCCCACGATCAGCCCCGCCTGGGGCCCGCCCAGCAGTTTGTCGCCGGAAAAGCAGACAACTGCGACGCCCGCCTTAACACTGCGCTGCGGCATCGGCTCGTGCGCCAGGCCGAACTCCGCCGTGTCGAGCAACGCGCCGCTGCCCAGGTCGTCCAACACGGGCACGTTCCGGCGCTGGCCAAGCGCGACGAGGTCCTCTATCTCGACCTCGTGCACGAACCCAACGACCCGGAAGTTGCTGGAGTGCACGCGCAGGTAGAGCGCCGTCTGCTCCCCGGTCGCCGCCTCGTAGTCGGAGAGATAGGTCCGGTTGGTCGTCCCCACCTCGACCAGGCGCGCCCCGCTCTGACGAAGAACGTCGGGGATGCGGAAGCCGCCGCCGATCTCGACGGCCTGGCCGCGGGAGACGACGACCTCCTCGCCGTGAGCCAAAGCACTCAGAGCCAGGAGGACGGCCGAAGCGTTGTTGTTCACGACCATCGCCGCCTCCGCCCCCGTCACCCTGGCCAGCAGATCCGAGACGTGCGCGTGCCGCGAGCCACGCTCGCCGGCCTCCAGGTCGTACTCCAGGTTCGAATAGCCGCGGGAGACCGCGAGACTCGCGGCGAGCGCCTCCTCCGAAAGAGGAGCCCTACCGAGGTTCGTGTGGATGATCACACCCGTGGCGTTGATCACGGGAACGAGGGACGGCTGCCAAAGCAAGCGGGCCTGCGCGCCGACGAGGGCCGCTAGCTCATCGACACTCGGTACCGGCCTGCCGGCCAGAATCTGCTCCCGGACCCCTTCCAGGGTCGCTCTCGTCGCCTCGACCAACGCCGAATGCTCGTATTCTCCCAGCAGCTGCTGCACGCCCGGTTCCCGCAGCAAGCGATCGACGCTGGGCAGTGCGCGCAGGCGCTCTCTGGCGTCGCCGGTAGTCACGGCCTACCCTCCAGTCTCTGGCGAGGACCGCCAGGCCTCCGCGATGGGGATGAGCTCGCCGATATCTCCGAGCAGAACGTCGTAGTGGACGCTGCTGCCCCAATCCTTGCTCTGCCGTTCCTGCTCCAACTTCACCGCGAGCATGCCGAGTTCGTGGGCGGCGTCCAACTCCCCGAACCCCCCATCGGCCACAAAAGCGCACTCCTCGGGCGCCACCGCCAACCTCTCGGCTGCCAGCCGATAGATCCGCGGATCAGGCTTGAGGATGCCTACCTCGTGCGACAGCACGAGAGTGTCGAAGCAGGACTTGAGCTGCAGCCAGATGAGCGGTTCCTGGGCCGAATCCGACGAGTTGCTGAGCAGCCCCAGCTTGAACCACATCCGCCGCAGCGTTTCCAGCACGCGCCGGGTGTTCGCGTAGGCATGGACCGACTGGCGCTGGCTATCCCTGTCTATGCGCACGGCCTCGGCCACGGTCGCCGGCGACACCTCGATCTCCAGCTCGCGGGCCGCGATGGCGAGGTACTCCGCCATCGTCGGGATCAGTCCTAACATGCGCTCGTCGCGATGGCGCCGCCAGAGCGCGTTCAGACGGTCGATGTCCACGCCGAGGAGACGGGCAATGTCCAGCCGAGCCTGCCGGCTGACGTCCTCGTCCCGGTACACGAGCGTATCGTAGAAATCGAAGAGGATGGCTCTTATCAACGATCAGCCTACCGTCTTGCCGAATTCCGCCGGAGCAGGTCCTCCACGGGAGCGATGGGCGGTCTCTGCAGCTTATGCTGGCTCCGGGCGATGCGCCCCTCTATCTTGCAAGCAACACCCGGGTCGGCCTCGCCGTGGAGGAGGTACCTGTCGATCTCGGCGTAGGTCAAGCCCATCTCCGCCTCGTCGGTCTGGCCCACCCACAGCCCCGCCGAGGGGGGCTTGTCGATAATCGGCTGAGGCACCCCCAGGTACACAGCCAGCTCGCACACCTGGCTCTTGACCAACCCGGCGATGGGAAGGATGTCGGCAGCGCCGTCGCCGAACTTGGTGAAGTAGCCCATCGCCAGCTCCGAGCGGTTGCTCGTGCCCACCACCAGGTAATTCAGCGCATTGGCGCAGTAGTACAGTGCCACCATCCGCAGGCGCGGCTTCAGGTTGGCCCGCGCCAGGGGCCTCGCCTCGGGCCTGGCCAGGCCGGCACACAGATCGTCCAGGAGAGCGCCATAGGCACCCTCTAGCGGCAGCACCCGCGCCTCGATGCCGAAATGTCCGGCCACAAGGCGCGCATGTTCGATATCCTCGGGCAGGCTGGCGATTGGCATGATCAACGCCAGGCATCGGTCCCCCACCGCTTGCCGGCACAGCGCGGCCACGACCGCGGAGTCCACGCCGCCGCTCAGTCCGACGACCGTCCCCTCCGCTCCGCTTTCCCGCACCCTATCGGCTATCCAATTCACTAATCGCTGACGGAGCTTCTCCACTAAGACCCCCCGAATCCATTGTCTATATGCTAACGGCGCTCTGCGGCAAACTTGCCGAGAGCCTGCCCGTCTGTGCTAACCATTTTAGACGAAAACGAGCGTCACTGTCGACAGCCGGACCAGCGGCTGTTCGACGAGTGACGCCACGGTCGCCTAGTGGTTGGCGTTGCCCCGAGCTCCATGTGGGCCCGCCCGGGGTTGCCCGCCCAGACGCTGCCTACACGGAGAACGGAACCCCGAGCTCCTTGCCGATATCCGAGAACTCGGCCATCCGCACTAAATCCAAAGGGATACCCTCGCGCAGCCGGGTCTGCTTCTTCTCGAACTCGATCTCGCCCGGCAGGTAGATGCGCTCGCTCCCCTCGGCCAGGCGGCAGCTCTTGATCTCGCAAATCTCCTGGTCCACCCGCGCCTTGAACCGCTCTGCCGGCATAAAGCGAGAGACCTGGAACGCGCCGAACATCGTCCCGACGTCCTGCCCGCGACTGAACTCCTCGTAGAGGCTGCCGACGTGCGGGCCAAAGGCAGCGCCCGTCAGCGTGCCGCACAGGATGTCGACCAGCAACGATAGGCCGTAGCCCTTGTAGCCGGCCATCGGCATCACGAACCCCTTGACTCCCTCGGCGGCATCCTCCGTCGGCTTGCCATCCCTATCGACAGCCCAGCCCAAGGGTATCTTCTCGCCGCGGCTCGCCGCCAGGATGATGCGCCCGCGCGAGACGGCGCTGGTCGCCATGTCCAGCACGATTGGCGGTTCCTCTCCCGCCGGGATGGCGAAGGAGACGGGGTTGGTCGACAGGTAAGCCTCGGCACCGCCCCAGGGCGCCATGCTGGCCGGACCGTTGGTGAAGGCCAGGCCGATCATGTCGCGCTCGACGGCCTGCATGGACCAGTAGGCCAGGGCGCCGCAGTGGTTGCTGTTGTGTATCCCGGCCCAGCAGGCGCCGGACTGTTCTGCCTTCGCCAAGCAGAGTTGCATGGTCTTCTGGGCGACGACCGCCCCCAAGCAGTTGCGTCCGTTCACGAGCAGCGTCGAGGGACCCTCCTGCTCGACCTCGACCTGGCCGTCCTTGTTGACGATGCCGGCCTGCAGACGCTTAACGTATATGCCGAGCAGCCGGGTGATGCCGTGGGTATCGACGCCGCGCAGGTTGGCCTCGAGCAACGAATTCGCCACGATATGGGCGTCGCCCTCGGGCACGTCCAACGCGCGGAAGACGTTGAATGTGAAATCCCGTAGAGTCTCGACGGGATAGTTCTTGACTGCCTCTGTCTGTGCCATCTAGGCTTGCACTCTCCTCACGTTTCAAATACCAACAGCCTATCGCATCCACCCTTCGGCCAGAGCGATAGGCAGCCGAGCCGAATATAGCACCGTGCTCCGAGAGGTGTCAAGCCAAGGGGCTGCAACCCGGACCAAGTCGAGGAACCGAGCAAGTGGGCGGACCTGTCGACCAGTTAGCAGGGCAAACGCGGGCAAACGGCCTCCCGGCAAGGAGGCCGAAGCCATGGCATTTGGTAGGCAGAAGGAGGCGGAAGACGTACCGTCAACCCGGCGTCTCTGCCGCGGAAGGTGGTACTGGCCAGGTTAGGCGGAGCCGACCGCCTTCGGACGGAGAAGATACGTGCAGCAGGCGTCCCCGCGCGCCATGTTCGTCTCGCGCTGGGTCTCGACGTTGAGGGCTCGCACCAGCATCTGGGCGTGGAGGTCGCACACCTCGGGATACCGGCTGGAAACGCGGGAGAACGGGCAATCGTACTCGCGCAGCACATAGGTGCCGTTCACCTTCTCCCACTCGCCGAGGTGCGAGCCCTCGCCCAAGGCCGAAACCATCGCCGACAGGCGCTCCTCGAAGGGCCTGTCGCCCAGGCTCTGCGCGTACTCCTCACCCAGGTGATCGCCGAGCGCCCCAAGCAATGCGCTCACCCGTTCCGGCCCTTCCGTGGTCTTCAGATAGCCGATCAGACCACCGGCCAATCTGTCGTAGGCCTTCGGGAACAGTTCGTCAGCCCTCTCGGTCAAAGTGTAGAAGTAATGCGGCCGACCCGTGCGCCGACGCACCTCGCGCGGGGATACAAGCCCATCTCGTTCGAGCAACGCCAGGTGCTGGCGGATGCACATGGGGCTGAGGCCAAGCGTCTTGGCCAGATCGTCCACGGTGGCCCCCGCCCGTCGCTTCAGAATGTCGACGATCTCCCGCCGTGTAGCCTGCATTGACCTATCCTCTCTTATCTCACACGAGTGTCGCTTGTGGCCCTCGGCGGCAACCCTCGCCGCCGGATCCAATGGGCATCGACACGGCGCTTTCCCTTCATTGTAGCAAGTCGAGTACCTCTTGTAAAGTAACTACTTTATGTTTTGACATTAACTTCTAATCGAGTCTCTGCTTGTCTGGTTACGCCCAGCGCCGCTTGTTGGCCTGCCCGTGCAGGGGACTTGGTATGAATCGTGCGAACGTGTGCGGGAGGGCCCGAAGGTCACACCCGGGGCCCTTAGGGTCATCACGCCAGTGAGAAAGGGGCAAGCAGAGCAGATGATACCGTTCGAGGATCGGACACTGAGCAGAGAGGCGCAGCGGGCGCCGGTCGCCGTGTTCGCCTTACTGGCAACCAACATAGCGGTATTCCTGTATATGCTGATCCTGGGCCCCCAACAGGTCGAGACGTTCGTCCAGACGTACGGCCTCGTACCGGCCAGGCTGACCGGGCTGGGGGCGGCATCCCAACCGGGAGGCATACCTGCTCAGCTGACGCTTATTACCTCGCTCTTCATCCACGGGGGCTTGCTACACCTGTTCGGCAACATGCTCTTCTTATGGGTCTTTGGGGATAACGTGGAGTCGGCGCTGGGGCACGCCACCTTCGTCTTCCTCTACTTCACGACCGGCATACTGGCATCGCTCGCTTACGTCGCCGTCTTCCCCACCTCTACCGCCCCCATAATCGGGGCCAGCGGCGCCATTGCCGGCGTGCTGGGCGGCTATCTGCTGCTGTACCCCCAGGCCCAGGTGCGGGTGCTCC
>JAJZQK010000236.1 GCA_021847625.1 Chloroflexota bacterium | reverse complement strand
CGGCGCTCCAAGGCGCGGCGCACGGAGCAGGTCAGCTCGTCGGGCATGAATGGCTTGGAAATGAAATCGTAGGCGCCGCGCTTGGTCGCCTCCACGGCTGTCTCCAGCGTCGCGTAGCCGGTTATGACAATGCAGACCGTGTCGGGCGCTGCCACTTGCACCTCGTGCAGCAGTTGCAGCCCGTCCATCCCCGGCATCTTGAGGTCAACCAGAGCTATGGAGAAGCTGTCGCTCTTTAGCTTGCTCAAGCCTTCGAGTCCATCCTTGGCCAGATCGACTTCATAGCCCTCGCTCGACAAGACCCAACGACAGCCCTCCCGCATGCCGGGCTCGTCATCGACAACCAGTATTCTATTGCCCCCGACTTCCACAGCCAGCCTCCTTGCGGGACAGAGAACCTACTCGGGACCCGATATCGCCTCGGCCACTCTGGCGAGCAAATCGTTGCGCGTCAGCGGTTTGTTGAGAATGCGGTCGACCTTGATCCAGCGCCTGTCCTCCGGGCTGTCCAGGTTGAATCGGAAACCAGTGTCGCGCGCCGCAGCAGTCACCAAGAGGATAGGCACCTGCTGCAAGTCGGGCTGTCGGCGGAGTTGGTAGGCAACCGTGAAACCGGCATCCGGCTTTTCCAGCATGAGATCAAGCAGGACCACATCGGGTTTGGCATCTCAGGCCACCGCGAGACCCTCTTCAGCGCTCTTGGCCGTCGTCACGCTGTAGCCCGCGCTCGCCAGCGTTGCCTCGCTGGTTTCCAGCAAATCCACGTCGTCGTCGATGATCAGCACCTTCTTCGTGCCCACACTGGCGCTCAGTCCTCCACCTCCAGTTCAGGGCAGTGGCCGGCCGAGTATGCCCGCGCCAACCCAGTCGTCGGGGGGTGTTATGCGACAGGGCAGAGTTACGGTGAACCTGGTGCCCCTCTCCAGGTGGCTCTGCACGCTGATCTGTCCCTTGTGCATCTTGACGATGCCGTAGGCGATCGCCAGACCCAGGCCCGTGCCCTGCCCTATTTGTTTGGTCGTGAAGAACGGCTGGAAGACCTTGCTCAGATTCTCCTCGGGTATGCCGCAGCCGGTATCGGCGATGGAGACCTCCACGGACTCGCAGCCCACCGGAACCGTCGTAACGGTCAACCTACCACCGCCAGGCATGGCCTCGGCAGCATTGACGACGATGTTGATGAACACGTCTTTGAGCTGACTGGGGTCGGCCTCGATTATGGGTAGCATTGGGTCAAGAGATAAGTCTATAGTCACCTGTGCAAACGACGGCTGTTTCTCCACCAGGGCCAGGCTATCGCGCAGCACGTCGTTCAGTTGGACTTCCCGCAGGTTGAGTTTGCCCTGCCGGGCAAAGTTGAGGAGACCCGACACTATCGTGCGACAGCGCGTGGCCTCGTCTATGACCATCCGCAGCGCCGGTATCCTTTCGGAGTCGGGCGTTCCGCCGCGCAGCAGCATGTGAGAACAGAGCAGGATGGTGCCGAGCGGGTTATTGACTTCGTGCGCCACACCGGCCGCCAGCTGGCCCATCGACGCTAGCTTCTCGGACTGAATCAATTGGGCCTGTGTCTCCTGCAGCTCTCGGTGCATCCGCGATAGTTCGAGGAAGTTGGCCTCCATCTGCTCGATCAGGAAGGGCAGGCACATCTCAGCCTCGGCCAGCCCCTGGCAGACGGCGATGGCCTTCTCCCGGCAGCTGGCGTAGCCACAGGCGCCGCAGTTCAGCTCATCCTTGGGCCTCAGCTTGTTCGTCCGCCGCAGGGCCTTCTCGATGTCCGCCTCCGACGGCAGCGACAATCCGGGGGCAGGATGGGCATCAAAGTGGCGGGAGAGGTCCAGATCGGCGTATTCCAGCTGGTACTGCGCGGCCGCTTGCCGTTCGGCAGGCGAGCGGGCTCTGGCAAAATCGACCACCAACTTGCGTCGCGCCGTGAGGCTCAGGTCGTTTTGCACCCGGGGGCCGGCGATACAACCCTCGCAGAAGAGCACGTCCAGCAGGCGCACGTCGACCTTTCCCTCCGCCATTTCCCTCAGCAGCTCGACCGTCGTGTCTTTGCCCTCTGCTACCAGAATCTCAGTCTCCATTACGTCGGCAGAGAGCGCCGCCGTCTTGAGAAGGCCGCCCGGCACGGGGAAGATACGGCCCAACCCCGCCCGAGGACCATCGAAATCGTCATCGGCCAGCAGCGAAGGGTCGACCGCACCGGACGACCACATGTCACGCAGCTCGCGAAACGTCAACACGGCGTCCACATAGTCGGCGACCCCCGGCTCATTCATCTCGGCCTTCTTGGCAATGCAGGGCCCGACGAAGACGAAACGGGCGCTGGGGTGATAGCGTTCCTTGACAACTCTGGCCAACGCTGCCATTGGCGAGACCACCGGAGCCAGGTTCTCGACCAGAGAAGGCGCGTGTTTCTGCACGTATGCCACCACTGCCGGGCAGGCGGTGCTGATCAACGCCCGTCGTCCGTCCCGGCGAAACAGCTCCGCGTAGGCGTTGCCAACGAGCTCCGCGCCGAAGGCAACCTCCATTACCTCGTCAAAGCCGAGGGCGCGGATGGCAGCGACGACCTGGCCCGCCCGGAGCTCCGGGAAGGCGGCGGGAAACGAGGGCGCTAGGCCAGCGACGACGTAGTTGGCTTCGTCGTCAAGGTAGGTCGCGGCGTCCTCGATGCCGCTGCGTACCTCTTTCGCCGATTGCGCGCAGACACGGGTACAGTTGCCGCAGCCGACACAGCGGCCGTCAATTACTATGGCCTGTCCATCCTCGACTTTGATTGCCCTGGCTGGACAGTTACGCACGCAGGAGTAGCACCGCCGGCATTTGTCCTTGATCGTGGTGACCAGACCAGACATCCGACCGTTCTGCCCTTCTCCGGGGAACGGGCCGGGAGGCTTCTCCGCTCCCCCGACCCTCGGCCTAATCAGAGACAAGCGTCACAATCCCTAGAACGCTCCCCGGGGCGCGTAATGGGTATGCGGCAGATGGTGAGAACGCTCGCCCATTTGTGACTGTGTTCACAAGTCAGGGCAAACAAAGATCAAGGCTCGCGCTGCCGTTCCTCCTCCGGCAACGAATCATGATGGGCTCGCGCGGACTCGCCGTCCTGCATCGCCCGAAATGCGAGCAACTGCATCTCCCGGGAAAGGTCGACTTGCCGAACCGTCACCCCCCGCGGTAGGCTCAAGACCACGGGGGCGAAGTTGAGAATAGCCCGGATGCCCGCCTGTGCCAGCTTCTCGGCCACGGACTGGGCGCTGGACGCGGGAGTAGCCAGGATGGCGATCTCGGCTCCCGTCTGCGCCAGCACCTCGCCCAGTCGGTCGATACCGTGCACCAGGGCTCCGTCCACTTTCTTGCCGATCTTGGCTGGATCGACGTCAAAGACCGCCACCATGTTGAAGTTCCGGGCGGCGAAGCCCCGGTAGCGGGCCAGCGCCGCGCCGAGACTGCCGTAGCCGACCAGCACGACCCGGCGCTCGTGGGTAACGCCGAGAAAGCGAGTCAGCTGGTAGAGTAACCGCCGCACCTCATAGCCCACGCCGGGAGTGCCGAAGTAGCCGAGCCGGTAGGGCACGAGGTAGGAGAAATCCTTGCGCACCTGGGCGGCGTTCACCCCGGCCGCGGCGGCCAGCTCACGTGATGAGACGGTGGCCACTTCCTGGTCGAGCAGGCGCTCAAGGTAGTCTACGTAGGTCACCAGGCGCCCGACGGTTTCGTCGGGGACCACGCTTGCCGCCAACGCTGCCTCTCTCCTGGCCCGCCGATTAGCGGCGGGCGCTAGGTTCGTCCGTATCTAGGCCCCCAAACGGCCAGCCAACAGATTCTTGACGCGCGCCGCGAGTTCAGCCGACTTCATTGGCTTACTAATGAACTCGTCGACGTGCAGCGGTTGGTCCGTGGGAAAGGTGCCCGCGTACTCCGTGCTGGCGATGGACGAGACCATGATCACGGGCACCTTGGCTAGGGCGGGGTCTTCGTGCAAGTCCGCGCTCATCCGCAATCCGCCTAGCGCCCACGACATCATCACGTCGAGAATCACCAAGTTCGGCCTCTCGGCGCGCGCCACCTGCGGCCCCTGGTTGCTGTCGCTGGCGGCGAGGACCGTGTAACCCTCCGCCTCCAAGGCGGCGCGGGTGGTTTCGATGAAGTCCACGTCATCGTCGACGACCAGAATCTTGCCAGACATCGCCCGCTCCTTTCACCGCGGGGGATCACGCCCTGCCCGTCCAGGATACGATTGTGAACTAGTTCACAATGATTATATGCCGTACAAGGGCTTTGTCAACACCTTCGGCGGGCAAATTGGACGAGCGAACCAAAGTCGTCCTTGCCATGAAAGGGGGAACAGAACCTGCACCCGCTTTAGCTGGTGCGGTTGGTCCCGGCGCAAATCACCCGCAGCTGCGGACGCCAGGTCGGTCGTAGGTCAATCCCGGGAGGCAAGGAACACCATGGACAAGAAGTCATCTACCCGCCAACAGGCAACGCCTGCCGAGCGTCCCGCGCGGACCTTCGACGAGGACCAGATGCAGCGGTATAGCCGCCACATTGTGCTGCCTGAGATCGGCGGGATTGGCCAGCGAAGTCTCCTCGATGGCAAGGTGCTGATTGTCGGCGCAGGCGGCCTGGGCTCCCCGCTCGTCTTGTACCTGGCCGCGGCCGGCGTGGGAAGGCTCGGCATCGTCGACAGCGACGTGGTTGAACTGAGCAACCTGCAGCGCCAGGTCGTCCACCGCACCGCCGACGTGGGCCGCGCCAAAGCCGAGGTTGCGGCCGAGGCGGCGCGACTGCTCAACCCGGACGTCGTCGCCATGCCCTACGCCGAGCGCTTGACTTCGGCCAACGCCCTGGGCGTAATCGCCGGCTACGACGTCGTGGTGGATGCCAGCGACAACTTCCCCACGTGTTACCTGGTCAACGACGCCTGCGTGCTGCTCGGCAAACCGCTGGTGTACGGTGCCGTTTACCGCTTCGACGGCCAGGTATCCGTTTTCGCTCCCGGACAGGGCTGCTACCGCTGCCTGTTTCCTAGGCCGCCCGAACCGGGTATGATACCAAGTTGCGCGGAGGGGGGCGTCCTGGGCGCGCTGCCCGGCGTGATCGGGACCATCCAGGCGATGGAGGTCCTGAAGATCCTCCTGGGCAAGGGTCAGACGCTGGCCGGCCGCCTGCTCGCGCTCGACGGTCTGTCGACGGAGTTTCGCGAACTGAGCTACGTACGCGACCCGGAGTGCTCGGTTTGCGGCGACCGGCCTAGCGTCGCCGAGCTGATCGACTACGAGGCTTTCTGCGGGCTGGGAGCGGCAGCGACCGGTCGCTAGAGGGGACTTATGCCAGGTACCGTCACAAGGTGGGATCGAGAATTGGATTTGACGGGCGAGGTCTGCCCGTTGACCTTCGTCAAAACCAAACTGGCGCTAGAAGGCATGGCGCCCGGCCAGGTGCTGCGGGTTATCCTCGACTTCGCCGAGGCGGTGGAGAGCGTCCCCCGGTCCGCCCGTAACGAGGGCCATCGGGTGCTGGGCGTGGTGCAGACCGAGGATAACCAGTGGACGGTGCTCATCCGGCGGGGCTGAAGGCTACCCCGGGCTTGGCTATGCTATAATCGTTAATCAATCTAACAAGGCCGGCTTGCCCTGCCATTGCTCGTGAGGTTGGCCCATTGCGTTTGGCGATCCTTCTCGCGTCCGGTCCGGAGAGCGACAACGCCCGCACGGCTAAGGGGCTCGCCGCGGCGGCAGCCGGCCGAGGTCACGACGTCTTCCTTTTCTTCAATGCGGACGGCGTGACGGCGGCCGCCTCGCTGTCTTCTCTGCAACAGGTTGGCGTGCGTATGGCCGCCTGTGCCCACAGTGCCCGCCAGCGGGGCGTGACACCGGTTGCCGGGGTCCGCTGGGGTGGACAACTCGACTGGGCAGAAGCTGTGCATGACGCCAATAGGGTGATTGCCCTTGATTGAGCGCAACCTGCTGGCCGTACTGCGCCGGCCGCTGGACCAGATCACGAACAACGAGGAGGGCCTGCGGGTGGCGGTCGGGCTCACGACGGCCAATGCCGATGTGAC
>JAJZQK010000235.1 GCA_021847625.1 Chloroflexota bacterium | reverse complement strand
CAAACTGCGCAACGACCTCCGCGCTTCCGCTCCCGCCGTCCCGGCAATCCTCTGCACGGCCATGCCGAACACCAGCCGGGACGTCTGCCGTCGGGCCGGTTTTGAGGGGCTCGTCGAAATGCCTTTCGACGTCGGCGAAGCGGCGGGACAGATCGAGCGTCTGATCCTACACCAGGCAGGCGGATGCGGGGACGTGTGCGGTAGCGCCGACGATTGTGGCTGCGCCTAGCCAGGCGGCGTAAGACCGACGAAGGGCGCACAACAACCTTGCGCTCGCGCGATATTGCCACCCAGCGGCGCGCCCCACTCGCGTAGCCGCGGATAACCCCGGGACTACCGCTCTATCGCCTGCTCTTCGCCATCACGGCCGGCGAGCAGAACGCTCTGCCCGCGCGCGGCCCGCAGACTGGCGATGACCACCAGGGCTACGCCGACCTCGATGAATAGATCGGCAAAGTTGAAGACCCCGCTGCGGACCGGGCCTATGCCCACGTTCATGAAGTCGATGACTTGACTACCGTTCATCACCCTATCGAGCCAGTTGCCTACCCCGCCGCCCAGGACGAAGGCGATTCCCACCAACATCAAGCGCCCGAACTGTCTGCTGAACAACGCGTACGCGAACAGAGCCGCGAGGAACAGCCCCAGACCCCCTACGAGCAGCAGCGAGCGAAGGTACTCGGGCAGGCCGGCGCCCAGGCTCAGGAACGAACCCGGATTCTCGGCGTATTGCAGACGGAACAGGTCCCCGGCGAAGGATAGCGCCGGAGAGTGCTGCAGGTACATGGCTGCTATCTGCTTGGCGATCTGATCGGCGCCGACGCACAAAGCCGTGACGCCGAGCAGCAACACCGCTCTCTGTCTGAGAGTCAACGAGGACGCTCCCAATAGTGTATTCCGCAAGAAGAATAGAGCAAACAGCGGTGGCGTACAAGGGCCAAGTCAGTGCTCGTCTGCCATCCACTCTGGCGCCGAACCTCCAACGGCACGCGCGGGCTAGCCAAGCGCCGGGACGATGCTCGAGAAGGCGTTGCCGGCCAGGTGGCGAGTGTGCGGACTGGTCATCTAAGCCCTCTTAGAAGGCAGGCCCATGCACCAACCTCCGCACGCCCATGGAACAGTGTGTCCGCATAGCGTACACCTGACCGGCGGCGTTTCGGCAAAAGGAAAGGGCACATCCGCCGAATACCGGGATGTGCCCTTGTTCTACTGGGGTCCTCCGACGACACCTGACGGGACTACCCGGCCAAGCGCATCTCCGACTTGAGACTCACCTTGCCGACGCGAGAGGCGTCGGCCAACTGGACGGCGGCCGCCACAGCATCGTGGGGTCGCAAGAAGTGCCCGGGGCGAGCACCACTGTCCGCATCGCTCACCGCCAGCACGGAACAACCATCCCCCCAAGCATCGCGGACTACGTACACGATGCTGTCACTACCCATAAAGCGCACCCATCGCCCAGTGGGCGATGCCTCAAACGGGATCGTAGTTTCTCGCGCCGCTCTGAGAAGGTCCGTCAATTGACCTAGGTCGGACTGCCTGCCAGGTGCCACAGTGGTCTCCTTTCCGTGTTGGACGTATACCGTGTTCATGTTCTCGTGAGAGGCCCGGGCTCCGAGATGCTCCACACCAGCCAGCCGACTGAGTCAGATGCCCGGGACTTCCTCTGAAGTAGTGAGTCTCCAGTGTTGACCGAAAGTAGCAATTTTCGTGCCAGGCATTCAGCCGGCAACGAGGGCTACGAAGTAACCTGCCACCGCTTCACCGGCTGGCCAGCAATCTCTTCGACCGCGGCAATTCTCAGCCACCATCAGGGGAACCGCGGCGCGGCCTAGAGCTACGGCAACGATTAGCTGTAAAATGTTTACAAGCACTCTGACTGTGGCCTGGTTGCACTGGCGACGCCACAGCGTCCGCGCGTTCGGCTGATGGCGCGCCCCCTGGTGGAAAGCAGATTCTCTTGACACCCGTCGTGGCGGGTGGTTGAATTGGCGCATGCCGCGCGCTAGCCTGCGCAGCTGACAAGTGCTGCTCCTATTCTTCTCACGGCCACGGTTGAGACGGACGGAGGACGATCTTCGCTCAGAGAAGGGAGAGACGTAACGTGAACAACAGTCGCAGTCGCTCTTGGAGTTGGTTCGCCTACTATCGAGGCCAGATCGGGCAATGGGCGCAGCTGCTCCACCGCCTGACGGGCCTGGGCATCTTGGCCTTCCTCTTCCTCCACATCGCGGATACCGCCCTAGTCGGCTTCGGGCCCGGGGTGTACGACGCGGTGACGGCCATCTACCACAACCCCATCGCCCGCGTCTTCGAGGTCATCCTCGTCGGGGTGGTCATCTACCACGCGGTGAACGGGACGAGGGTAATCATCATCGACTTCTGGGACCGCGGAGCGCTCTTCCAGGAACGCTTATTCTGGGCCATGATGGTGGTCTTCATCATTCTGTTTGTCCCCTCTGCGTATCTTATGTTGACTTCTGTCTTCTAGGAGAGGAGAATTATGCAGGGCACCGTTCCTTCGCGCAGGTCCAAGGCCGGCAACTACTACCTGTGGTCATGGTTGTTTTTGCGGGTCTCGGGCGTCTTGATCATCTTCCTGGTCCTGACCCATCTGGCCATTATGCACGTCTTCACCCCCATCCAGAACATCGACTTCGACTTCGTGGCGGGGCGCTGGAGCATTCCCGCCTGGCGGTGGTTCGACTTGGGCCTCCTCTTCCTGGCGTTTATTCACGGCCTGGTCGGCTTCCGCGTGGTGATGGACGATTACGTGCACTCTCGGGCCTGGCGCCTGACGGTGCGGGTTCTCCTGGTCACGGCCGGCTTCGTGTTTCTGGTTGTCGGCACGGAGGCCATACTCTCATTCCAAGCGGGATGACCACGAGGAAGTGGGGAGGCAGATATGTATCACGAATATGACGCGTTAGTCGTCGGGGCCGGCGGCGCGGGTCTGATGGCAGCCTACGAGCTGGCCGGCAAGGCCAACGTCGCCGTTCTCAGCAAACTGTATCCCACCCGGTCCCACACGGGCACGGCCCAAGGGGGCATCGGCGCCGCCCTGGGCAACCACGAAGAGGACCACTGGGAGTGGCACGTCTTCGATACCGTGAAAGGCGGGGACTACCTATCCGACCAGGACGTGGTCGAGGTGATGTGCAGAGAGGCCATCGACACGGTCTACCACCTGGAGCACATGGGCCTGCCGTTCAGCCGAACCCCCGAAGGCAAGATCGCCCAGCGGTTCTTCGGCGGCCATACCAAGGAATACGGCAAGGCCCCGGTGCACAGGTCGTGCTATGCGGCCGACCGCACCGGCCACATGATCCTGCAGACGATGTATCAGCAGTGCATCAAGAACAACGTCAAGTTCTTCGATGAGTTCTTCGTCCTGGACCTGCTGATGAAGGATGGAACCTGCCAAGGCGTGGTGGCGTTGGAGCTGCTCACGGGGCAGATTCATACCTTCCACGCGAAAGCAGTACTGCTGGCAACCGGTGGCTACGGCCGCGTCTACCGCATCACCAGCAACGCCCTCGCCTTTACTGGCGACGGGAACGCGCTCACCTACCGCTGGGGCATACCGTTCGAAGACCCCGAGTTCTTCCAGTTTCACCCCACCGGCATCTACAAGATGGGCATCTTGATCACCGAGGGCGCGCGAGGCGAGGGCGGTATTCTGCGCAACCGCAACGGCGAGCGCTTCATGGAGCGCTACGCCCCTACCATGAAAGACCTGGCGCCCCGCGACATGATCTCCCGCAACATCTACACGGAGGTCGCGGAAGGGCGCGGCATCGACGGCAAAGACTACGTGCACTTGGACCTCACCGGCCTCAGTCAGGAGGTGATCCACGAGCGCCTGCCGGACATTACGGACTTCGTCGAGACCTACCTCGGTCTGGATCCAACCAAGGAGCTCATCCCCATCCAGCCGACGGCGCACTACGCGATGGGCGGCATACCCACGGACGTGGACGGGCGAGTGCTGAAGGACGAGAAGAACACGCCCCTGCCGGGACTCTACGCGGCGGGTGAGTGCGCCTGCGTCTCCGTGCACGGGGCCAATCGCCTGGGGACCAACTCCCTCGTCGACATTATCGTCTTCGGCCGACGGGCCGGCCTTGCCGTGCTGCGTTACCTCAAAGAGGCTGAGTTGCTACCGCTCGCGGCCGACGCGGAAGCGCGGGCCACGGACCAGGTGGCGCACCTGCGCACCTCCAAGTCCGACGAGAGGGCTAGCACGCTACGAGCCGAGCTGCAGGCCACGATGGAGAAGAACGCCTCCGTCGTCAGGGACGCTGCTAAACTGAAAGAGGCCCAGGCCAAGGTGGCCGAGCTGCGCGAGCGCTACAACCAGGTAGCCATTCACGACCCCGGCACGGTCTTCAACATGGACCTCATCGAGGCGATAGAGGTCGGGAATCTGCTCGACGTAGCCGAGGCCATCGTGGCGGGGGCCCTGACGAGGGAGGAGAGCCGCGGCGCCCACTACCGGGAAGACTTCCCCAAGCGGGACGACGCGAAGTTCCTCAAACACACGCTTATCCGCAGGGTCGACGGCAAGTTGGAGATCAACTACAAGCCCGTCGTGATTACTCGCTTCGAACCCAAAGAACGCAAATACTGATCTGGCAGGTTGAGGTGGCGAGATGAGAGTGACTCTCAAAATCCAGAGATTCGATCCCGAGAAGGATAAGAAAGCCCAGTACCAGGAGTACGAGTTCGACGCGGAGCCGACCGATCGCGTGCTCGACGGCCTGAATTACATCAAGTGGAACCTGGACGGCACCCTCACCTACCGTCGGTCGTGCGCGCACGGCATCTGCGGGTCGGACGCCGTGCGCATCAACGGCCATAACCGCCTGGCCTGCAAGACGCTGTTCAAGGATGTCGGGAATCGGCTCACGATCGAGCCGCTGCTTGGCTTCCCTGTCATCAAGGACCTGGTCGTGGACATGGAGCCCTTCTTCGAGGCGTACCGGTCCATCAAGCCCTATCTCATTGCCGACGACCCTCCACCCGAGAAGGAGCGGCTGCAGAGCCCGGAAGAACGCGAACGCTTTGACGACACTACCAAGTGCATTCTCTGCGCCGCCTGCACGACCTCCTGCCCACCGTTCTGGAACAATCCCAAGTTCGTGGGGCCCGCGGCGCTGGTGAACGCCCACCGCTTCATCTTCGACAGCCGCGATGACGGCGCCGAGGAACGCCTGGACATGCTGAACGACCGGGAGGGGGTCTGGCGTTGCCGCACGGTCTTCAACTGCACGCAGGCCTGTCCGCGCTACATTCAGGTGACGAAGGCCATTCAGGAGATCAAGCGGGCGATCCTCTACAAGGAAGTCTAATGCCAATTGCAGGGGCGTTTGTCCTCTTCATCTGGGCCTGATACCGACTGCAAATACCAGTGTCCTATTTGTCGGCGGTTGAGACGTGCCGGCCAGACCTCGGTCCCTGGGCGCAGCCCAGGGGGACGGGCCGCCACTACGCGCTGGCATAGACCGCAATTAGGAGCATGTTTAGGCTTGATGCCCCCTGGCCAAGACCGGCGAGAGGGCATCTTTGTCGCACCGTAACGGCTACGGGCCTTTCCTGTAAGTTCCCATCAGCTCGCCCTCGGCCAGGATGTGTCCCCGCATTGCGCTCAACACGGCCTCCTTCGTGCTCCCCGGCTCCAGGGTGAGCTCGCAGTCCAGGGCGTAGATTCTGAAGAAGTAGCGGTGCGGACCGCCTGCCGGCGGGCAAGGGCCACTATAGCCGGTGTGCCTGTTCGTGTTTATCCCCTGCCTTCCTCCCTGGGGGGTCGTCGCCGCCGGCGAAGTGCCCTCGGGCAATCCGGTGGCGGATGCCGGCAGATCGAACACTACCCAGTGGGTGTGCACACCCGAAGGGGCGTCCGGGTCCTCGACGACAAGGGCGATGCTCTGCGTGCCCTCGGGCAGGTTCTTCCACGCCAGGGGCGGCGAGATATTCTCACCCTCGCAAGTATACTTTCGGGGAATGGGCGAACTATTAGCGAAGGCTGGGCTGCTGAGTTCTATGGCCATCTCTTTCCTCCATCGTATGGGCAG
>JAJZQK010000234.1 GCA_021847625.1 Chloroflexota bacterium | reverse complement strand
AACGGCCATGCCGTAGTAGTAGACCGAGGAGTTAATGGCGATAACGAACGTGCCGGCGGCGACGATCCACCAACCGTAAAAGATCTTACCTTGCTTCCCAGCCCCGAGGCGCTTGTTCGCGCCCTCCGCCACGGAAATAGGGGACTCTGTGGCCACGCCCTTACCTCCTTGGTATGCCCATTCTAGCACCCCGGGGAGGGCGTGTATAGGGAGGTGGCCAGACAAAGAAAGGGCACAGCCACTGCTGTGCCCTTGTGGACGCCGGTCGTGAGGACGGCCTAGGTCGGGATGCCGTACTCGCGCATCTTCGTATAGAGGAGGCGGCGATAGATGCCCAGCATCTTAGCTGCCTGGCTACGGTTGCCCTGGGCCTGGTTGAGCGCCTCCATGATCAGCTGCTTCTCCACCTCGGCCAGGACCTCCTTCAGCGGCACCTGCCCGTGCACCTTCTCCTCGATGTTGACGAAGCGCCGCTCGGTGAGGGGCGACAGTACGAGGTGCTGGCTCGTGATGATGCCGCCCTGGGCCAGCACGACGGCCCGCTCGATGCAGTTCTCCAGCTCGCGCACGTTGCCCGGCCAGTCGTGGCGCATCAGCACCTGCATCGCCTCCTCAGTGATCTTGGCCGGCGGGCTGTCGGCCCCGAAGCGGTGCTTGTGCAGGAAGTGCTCGGTCAGAAGCGGGATGTCGTCCTTGCGCTCCCGCAGCGGCGGCAAATGGAGGTGAATCACGTTGAGCCGGTAGTACAGGTCCTCGCGGAAGTGCCCGGCGGCCACTTCGTCCGCCAGGTTCTTGTTCGTCGCCGTCACCACCCGCGTGTCCACCTTCACGGACACCGTGCCGCCGACGCGCTCGAACTCCCGCTCCTGGAGGACGCGCAGCAGCTTCTTCTGGGTGGCCAGCGTCATCTCGCCGATCTCGTCCAGGAAGATCGTGCCCTTGTGGGCCAGCTCGAAGCGGCCCTTGCGCTGGTTCAGGGCGCCAGTGAACGACCCCTTCTCGTGGCCGAACAGCTCGCTCTCCAGAAGCGTCTCCGGCAGGGCGGCGCAGGCTACCTTGATCATGGGGCCGGTGCGGTAAGAGGAGTTGTTGTGGAGCACCTCCGCTACCAGCTCCTTGCCGGTGCCGGTGTCGCCGGTGATCAATACGGTGGCCTCGCTGCGGGCGACGCGGCCGATGGTTTTGAAGACCTCCATCATCTTCCCGCTGCGGCCGACGATGCGCTCACTGGGGTCCCGCGCCTCCAGCTGGGTGCGCAGCACCTTCACCTCGGTGGCGAGGTTCTGGTATTCGAAGAAGCGATTGATCGTTAGGAGCACGTCGTCGAGCTCGAAGGGTTTGGTGATGTAGTCGTAAGCGCCCAGTTGGATGGCCTTGATGGCGAGGTTGGAGCTGCCGAAGGCGGTCATCAGCAGGGTGGGAAGATCGATGCCCTGCTCGCGTAGGCGCTGGAGCACCTCCATGCCGCTGAGTTCTGGCATGCGGATATCCATCACCAGCAAGTCGGGCTTGAAGTCGTTGTCGATGGCCTTCAGGACTTCACGGCCCGTCCGCGCTTCGCTGATGTCGAAGCCCTCGTTCTCAAGAAAACTTCGTAGAAGCGCTCGGATGGAGGGGTCGTCGTCGGCGACCATGATATGCTTTTTACCGTTCTCTCTCTCCATATGGTGAGCGCGACCCCCGTGTATGGTTGAGATTCTCTGGGTTCAATACGTCGAAAATTATAGGCGATGATTTGCCAAAACGCAACCGCAGCTAGCTCGCCCATCGATGGAGCCCAGGGCACGGATGGTTACCATCCGTGCCCTCGCGCGAAGAGGGCGCATCTCTCAGCCCGTTCCCGCCAGGGCGTAGGCGATGTTCCAGCCGGCACCGATAGCAGAGCAGGTATTGTACCAGGGACCGCTCCGTCACCAACTCTGAAACCGTCCACCGAGAGTAGGCAGGACCTACTCAGGGCATAGGCGAAGGGATGGCCATTCCCCTGAAAATGGCCGCTCCTGCTAGATACGTAGAGGCCGGACTCCGTGCATATGTTCCAACTAATTGCGCGGCGAGGAGTCTGAGAGGGAGCTTTCCGGACGTAGCGCGGGGGTTTATCCCTCGCGGCGTAGCCTGCCATGCCCCCGGAGGCACCTTGTCCGTCTGTCAGGGCGACCGGACCGCGGGGGACGAGCCCCCGCGCTACAGCCGATTCGCCCGTTCGGCCGTTCCTGCCGCTCCCACCACTAGGCGGGAGCGAATTCGTTGGAGTAGTTGGCAGAGACGCCGGCCCCTACGACGGGAGGTACGCCGTCGTGAGGCCGTTTTCATTCAACGTCGGTGGCCGTAGGCTATGAGGAACTTCTCCCTCGGCGAGGGCCACGTACGCCCCCTGCGCGTCGCCCTGGCTGAAGTCTATATGCGAAATCTGCGGGTAGGTGACGGGGTCGATGCCGAGGAGCGAGAACGAGGTATCGCCGCCGGTCGGCACCCGGCCGTCGACCCCGTCGATCGACGAGGCGGCGAAGCGCAGCGTCGTGACCACGCCCACGCCCCGCACCGATCGCAGCTCGTCGGCCAGGCTGCTGTCCGCGCCGACGTCGGTCGCCCACAGGCTCAGCGAGGGGGGCATCAGGATGTAGTCGCTGCCCAGCGTCTTGCGACTGAGGTCGAACAGACTCCCGGTAAGGCTGGCCACCAGACCGCCCGTCGCCACGATGACGGCGAGGGCGATCATCGTCGTGCTGGAGGTGATGGCCACGCGGGAGGGCTGGCGGGTAAGGTTGCCCTGTGCCACCACCGCCGTGCCATCTGGCGCCAGCACGGCGCCTACCGCCCCCAGGAGGCGGGCCAGCGGCTGAACCAGCGCGGGGGCTACCAATACGAGACCCACCAAGCAGGCAAGCCCGCCCAGGGCGACCAGGCCCACGTTGCGGCTCACGAGCGCCAGCGCGGCCGTGATCAGGAGGACGACGCCGACGACGGGCCCCCTGCCGAACCGCTGCCGTTCCACGGCCGCGACGGAGGGGCGCAGCGCCTCCAGCGGCATAACCCGGCTGGCGCTCAGCGCCGGCAGGAGGCTGGCGAGAAGGGTGACGCCAACGCCGAGGACGACCGCGGTGACGACTAGCGAGGGCTGCACGATCGGCCCGCCCAGCTGTGTGTGCAGGAACTGCGACCACACGGCGCCCGCCGCGGCGAGGATGCCCGCGCCCAGCAGGTAGCCGAGCAGCAGACCGACCCCCGTGCCCAGGGTGCCCTGGAGCAACCCCTCCGCGACCATGACGCCGACAATCGTGCCGCGGCTGGCGCCCAGCGCCCGCAGCATGCCGATGTCGTGCCGCCGCTCGGCGACGACCGTGCGGAAGGTGTTGAAGATGATGAAGCCGCCCATAAACAACGCCAGGAAGCCGAGCAGGCTGAAGACCGTCTCGCCGGTCTGGATGCTGGCGAGGTACTCCGAGCCTCCCCCCAGCGCCCCCAGACGATAGTCCGGGCCGAGTCGGTTGGTGACCTCGTCGACGATGGTCTGGCGCGCCGACTCGTCGGTGGTGGCCAGGTCCGCCTCGAGGACGTTTATGCGGTCGGGCATCGCCAGCAGCTTCTGTGCCGACGTGAGGGTGACCAGCACCTCCTCGTTGCCCGGCAAAGCGCGCGGTGGCGTCAGGCCGACGATCTTCATCTTCGCCACCCCTTCGGTGGTGGGCAGCCGCAGGTCATCCCCCACCGCCAGCGAGAGCTGATCGGCCAGGCTGGTGGTGATCACGGCCACCTTGTCGTCCGCCTGCCGCAGGAACCGGCCCTGCTTGACCGGATAGTCGCGCAGCTGTTGGGCCGCCCGGGGGTCGATGCCCACCAGATTTAGCGCGTTGAGTTCGACCGTGCGCCCGAAGAAGCCCGCCGGGATGTTGATCGTGCGGCTCAGCGACCCGGAGACGGCGCTGACGCCGGGCACCGCCCGCACCGTGTTGATCGTCGACCGGTTGAACGCCTCGCCGGCTTTCTGGGTCACGGTGATGTCCGCCTGGTTGGCGGCGGCGAGCACGTTGCTCTGGAAGGAGGCGAGCATCGAGGGGATGATTATGTTCATCCCGAACACCACGAGCACGCCGAAGACGATGGCGAGCGTGGTGAGGATGGTCCTCAGCTTGCGTCCCCGAAGGTAGCGGCCGGCGAGGGTGAGTTGGAGGTTCATCGCGATGCCTTTCTCCCGGAACACTCCGGCGGGCGGCGACTAGCCACCCGGGGAGGCGTGTTCCTCTTCTCCCTGGGTCAGGGCGGCCATCTTGTCGGCCACCAACAGCGCGTTGTCGGCGCGCTTCTTATCCACGGCGATTTCCTCCACGACTGCCCCGTCGCGCAGGAAGACGACACGGTCGGCGTAGGCCGGCGATGTCGGGGGCGTGCGTCACCATCACATCACCACCGTGCGGCCCCACTCCTGCGCCGCCTGGCGCAGCAGCCCGGCGACCTCGCGGGAAGAGCGCGTGTCCAGGTTGCCGGTAGGCTCGTCGGCCAGGACGAGCACGGGCTCGGCGACGAGGGCCCGGGCGACGGCTATGCGCTGTTGCTGACCGCCGGAAAGCTGGTCCGGCCGGCTCTGCAGGCGGTTCCCCAGCTCCACGCGCGTCAGCCATTTCGTGGCCACTTCCTTCGCCTTGGCCGCGCTCACGCCGTCGAGCATGAGCGGCAGGGCCGCGTTCTCCAGGGCCGACAGGACGGGGATGAGGTTGTAGAACTGGAACACGAAGCCGATGCGGCGCCGCCTCAGGATGGATAGGTCATTGTCCGCGAGGCTGGTGAGAGAAGCGCCGTCGAGCATCACCTTGCCTTCGCTCGGGCGGTCCAGCCCGCCGAGGAGGTGGAGGAGGGTCGACTTGCCGCAGCCGCTGGGGCCCATCACCGCCACGAACTCGGCCGCTTCCGCGCTCAGGTTCACGTGGTCGAGGGCCACAACCGCGGTCTCGCCCTGGCCGTAGATCTTGGTTAGGTTCTCGGCTCGCACCAGCGCCATCGAACGCTCCTCCGCCGTTATTGGTCGCCGTT
Organism: Chloroflexota bacterium; assembly: GCA_021847625.1. The sequence continues at coordinate 1,057 of JAJZQK010000234.1, read as the reverse complement.
ACTGGTAACTATCCGTCGAGGAAGAAGCATATCGCGGCGCCATGGCGTTGGCAAACGTTGGCGGGGAATGGTCCCTTCCGCCAAGCCGCGAGCAACGGCGCCCCGGGGAATACGGTAGAGAGATGGGGCAAGAGGAATGCCAACCAACCGTAGGAGCGCAAGGGTTCCCTCTCCCTTGCAGAGATAGGCGGGCGATAGCCACGGCCACGCGGCTGGTGTCGATAGTGATCCAGCGCCTCCCCCACTGCTTCGCCACGTAGGCGGTGGTGCCGCTGCCGCAGTTGTGTACGGCGCAAACCTCGGTAAGGAACGAATGCGCGCCGTCGACCTCAAGATCAAGCACCGTCTCGGCCGTCTGCTCTTGCCTGACCGAACCAAGGCGAACCGCCCTGCGCTCTGGTCCCACAAAGACCGTGTCTCCCGGCAGCAAGTCACCGGCGGCCACCCAATCGGTCGCTTCTGAAGTCAGGCGAGATTGGCAGGCCGCGTTTATGGCCGCCCAGACACCCTCCAGATTGGCGAAGACCTCACGGGCCGGCACCCGCAGCACACGCAGACCCAGGCCGCGCATGTATTCGTCGCGGGCACGATCATGAGCCAAAGCCTCCTCGGTACCATGGGCGGCCTCACCGTCGACCTCGACCACCAGCGCCGCCTGCCTGCTGTAGAAGTCGGCCACATATGGCCCGAGGGGATGCTGGCGGCGGAACTTGGCGCCGGCCGCGCGACGGCGGATGACCTGCCACAGCCGGCGCTCGGGCGGGGTGGCTTCGCGCCGCAGCTGCTGGCGACGTTCGCGGAGCGCCAGGGGCGAGCCCGACCAATCAGCCTGTCCGCCAAGGCTGCGCGGTCGTCGCAGTGCCAGCACCCGGTGGTCGGCGGTCAACCATAGCTCGCCGGCGCCTCCCTCGTGGTGCAAACCCACCATCAGGCCGGCGTACGGGCGTGCGATGGTCCTCAGTACTCGGTGGGGCAGCCCGTCGTGTGCCAGTACCCAATCGCCGGGCTGGAGGGATTCGATGGGGCGAAGGGAGACGCCCCCTCCCCGCGACCCCGT
>JAJZQK010000233.1 GCA_021847625.1 Chloroflexota bacterium | reverse complement strand
CTTGTCCCGCGTCCTGATGAGATCGGCGGCCGCCTGCTTAAGGTCGGCTATACTCTGGGCCGCCTTCTCGGCGGCTCGTTTCGTCACGTAGTGCAGCATCAACAGGGGGACTACGAATGAGACAAGCCCGTATATGCCGGCCGAGCCGTAGGTGAAGGCGAGCAGCTGGGCCAGCGCCCCGAAGATGATGTAGTGCAGGAAGCGCCCGCGGAAATGCTCCTCCCAAACGTCCAGCGAAGGCCTGTTCTCCTTGAGACCGAGCGCCAACGACTGCAGCCCCGCATCGGCCAGGTAGTAGGTGACGCCGGCCAGGGCAGCCGGCAGGAGCAGGAACACTGGCTCCAAACCCGCGAGCAGGGCCACCACCGCCTCGTAGGCAAGCATGGCTCCCGTCGCCCAGAGGGTCGTCGCGCCGATGTCGTATGTTAGTTGGTAGACCGACCCTCTCTGCGAAACCCAAGTGGCAATCGCCAGGGCCGGCGCCAACACGACCGCCACGGGCAGCCCGAAGAGGATGCCGCCGGCCAGCAGGAAGACACTGCCGGTGTATACTTTGCCCCGTCCATAAGTATCCAAAGGAAGTACCTGGGCGATGAGCATCACCAGGCAGAGAACCCCCAGATTCGGCCAATCAAGCCGGGCTTCCCACGGTCGGAAGACCGCCCACACGGCGACGGCGTCTGCCAGCGTGACCGCGACCAGGAAGGAGCGCAACCGGACCGACCTGCCGGCCCTCTCCGCGCGCTCGGCCGCCAGTTCCGACGTCAGGTTCATACCCGTGAGGTCGGCCCCATCCGCGCTCGTTCTACCGGCGCCGTTCTGGCCCTTTGGCGCCTCCCGCCCGCGTGCGCTCGCGACGTCCGGCGGCGCCAAGACGGCGGAAGCCTCTGCCTCTGCGAGGCTCGGCCAAGCGTCATCCGTGGCGGGGCCGTCCGCCGACCCAGCTTGGGCGGTGTCGGTCCGTTCGCTTACGAGCGGACGCAGGGCGGTGCTCTCGGGCGAGGCGACCCAGACCCGGTTCCGCCCACGCAATTTGGCGTAGTAGACGGCCAGGTCGGCCTGGTGCACGATGCTGCTCGCGTCCCCGCCGTGATTGGGGAAAGACGCGACGCCCAGACTGAGGGTAGCCCGGATGGGCTCGCTACTGGTAGAGGCCCTGAAGTCCGTGCTCTCCACGCGCTTACGCAACCGCTGGGCCACGGCAAAAGCCTCGGCGCTGTCGGTCTCCGGCAAGACGACGGCGAACTCCTCACCCCCGAACCGGCAGGCCACGTCCGACTCACGCAGCCCTTCGGTGATAATGCGGGCCACCCCTCGCAGGACCGCGTCGCCCGCCAGATGGCCGTACGTGTTGTTGATGTTCCGCAGCAGGTCGAGGTCGGCCATGATGACCGAGAGAGGGCGCCGGTAGCGCACCGCTCGCCGGAACTCGCCCTCCAACACGTTGGCGAAGTGCCTGCTGTTGTACAGCCCAGTCTTAGGATCGGAGATGGCCTGCTCGTGGAAGATCGACGCGGTTAGGGCCCGATAGGTGAGGAACAAGGGCGTAATCGTCAAGCCGACCAGCCACGGGCTCACCTGCCAGAGCAGGGCGACGATGATCCCCGTGCAGGTCAGCGTGCCGTCGACGAGCAGGTTCTCCGCGTCGAACAGGCGGGTGTCGCGCCAGGAGTCGCCTCGCGTGAGCCGAAAGACCACCCCCAACAGGAGGTGATTGAGGAAGGTGAAGACCGTCACGGCCAGCAGAGCGGCCAGTAGAATGTGCGGCTCTATCAGAGGTCCGCCGCTGGACCCGCCCAGCCGCACGAAGAGGGCTCGCGCTAGAAAGGCGTCTATCAACAGGTTGGCTAGATTGAAGAGATGGATATGCCAGGGGTACTTGCTGCGGAGCCAGCTCGGCACGAAGGCCAGGACTATCAGCAGGCCGAGGGCGCTGGGGGGGAGAAGCAGCAGTCCGGCGAAGATGAAGACGGGGGTGACGTAATAGGCCTGGTTGTTGCTGGTGATAACTGGGAACAAATGGGCAATCGCCGCCGCGGCTACGAGAACCGCGAACGCCAGTTGCTGATCAGGAGTGGCAGGAAGGGCGGGCCAGCTTAGGACGAGCAGCTCGACGCCAAGAACCATCGCCACCGCTATATAGAGTTTAGCAACCGGCGATAAGCCTCTCACGTCCTGGCGCCCCTCTGCCATTCTGACTTGGGCCTCATGCGCAAGAGCCAACTCGTGCCTCTCCCCACCGCTCATTCAATCGGCCCTAAACGGCACTACCCTCGTCGCCCCAACCCTCCCCGTTGCGGAGTTAACGCCGGATGGCGGTGTGCCCCCACCCAAGCGGTCCTACGGCTGGGCCGATCAGCGCTTTCGCAGGCATGCCCTCGACCGCAATCCAATGTTAAGCCATCCGCCCCGAGGACGCTATGATAACATGGTTATCGAATAGTGAAGCCATAGTTATGAGGTGGTTAAGCGTGTAACAAATATCCACCGCCTATTCACCGCCCCGCCACGAGAGAGAGGCCGTCTGGCGTGCGCACACTTGGACAACGACGGCCTCTCTATAGCACCCTAGGCCACGATTATCACGTCCGGTACATAGTCCATCTTCAGATCAGGCGTCACCTGTTCCTGGCCAAAGACCTGCGGCCAGGTCATCACGGGCTTATCGCCATGGTGGCGTTCCTCAAAAGGATTGAAGAAGAACAACTTGATTCCCCGGAACTTGATGAACGGATACTCTGTCGGGTCCGTCATCAGGTTGTACTTCTTGGTCTTGCTACTGGGGGGACCGAAGCCATCGGCGTCGATTACCAGGTCCACGTTTTCGACGGTCTCCAGCGTCGTCTTGTTGGTGATCATAAACGGGTTGCCGTCGTTGACCATCGGATCGCCGAATTGGTGGACTATAAGCACCTTCTTACTGGGGAGATTCTTCTCCGCGACCAGTTTGTCCAGCATGTGCTGGACTTTGTTTATGGCGCTGGCGTCGATCTGGCCAATAGGGATGCCCGGCAGGTCCTCGCCCGGATAGACGTGGAACTCGGGGTCCAGCGCCACGTGAACGTTGGGGTAGTCCAGATAGCCGCGGTCGATCATTCGCTGCACCTGCGCGACCGGGTCGGAGCTGCCTATCTGGGTATCCAGGATAACCTGCCAACCGCGCTCAGCCGCGGGTTTGATGTAATCTGCGACGATATCCTCTCCGGCAGTATCAAGGTAAAGCAGACAGTGGTTGTCCGCTTCGCACGGTATGGCCATCGCGTAGATCAGGTGGAGCACCGGGACGATCTCCTTGCCGCCGTTCAGGTTCTTGACTTCGGCAACCCAGGGGGCAATGTCCGCGGCCACGTCGTCGAGTGTATTGGAGGACCCCAGCCGGCCCAGAATCGGGGCGATGCCGAAGGCACGCCCGTAGACGGTAATCCAGGTCTTCCCCTCCAAGGCGGACTTCGCCACCACCGTCTCCGGCGTCGGCGTAGGCGTGGCTGTCGGTACCGCCGTCGGCTCAGGCGTCGACGCGGGTGCGGTCGCGGTTGCATCAGGGGCACTTGCCTGAGGCGATTCGGTCGCTTGCGCCTGGGGCTCAGCCGGGACGGTTGGCCTCAGCACTACTCCGGGCGCGTCCGAGGACAGCCGCGTAGCGATCAGATTCGGTATGGGAGATATCGCCAGCAGGACGAGGGCGGCGATACCGACGATGAAGAAGATCTTCCTTTGCAAGCCTCAATACCCTCCTTAAGGGAGAAGTCGTACCCGGTTGCTTAGCAGCTTCTGTGCCACATCTCGCATCGCGGAGGGAAGGCTACGCGAAGGTGCCAGCGGGCGCCGCTTTGGCCCGGGTCTCTCCACCCTCTTCGTCTGAGGCGTTTTCAGGGCCTGGCCTCTCATCCCCAGTCCGATATCCAGACCGGCGATCAGAGCCAAAGGCCGTTCGGTTGCTAGCATAGATTACACGTTGGCGACCGGCGGTGTCAAGGAAGTTACGTCAAGGAGGACGGTCGCCCAGCTAGGTAATGAGTACTACAAATAGAGGGTAGGTCGACGACGCAAACGGGCGGTAGCCAGGTGGCTACCGCCCACGCTCCAGGTGTCGCGGCGACGATTCCTACTCTACTTCCAGCGCCGAGGCCGGACGCAGTACGCCGCGGCGGGTCCAGCTGCCGTCTGGGGAATCCGGTCGTGAAGAAAGACGCCGCTCCAGCATGTAGCCGAAGCCCGGCACTGTCACCACGTAGTCGCCCCTGGTGTCGCCCACCTCCAGCTTGCGCCGCAGGTGATAGATATGGACCTTGATTATGTCCCGGGCCTCCTGCTCGTCTACCTCGTATCCCTGGGTCTCCTTGAGCAGCTCGGCGCAGCTCAGCACGCGGCCCGCCCGGCGTGCCAGAGCGGCGAGGATGCGGTACTCGATCGGGGTCAAGGCCAAGGGCTGGGTGCCGAGGGTAACCTGGCAGCGGTCCAGATCGACGGTCAGGTCGCGCACCCTGATGACGCGCGTGGCCTCCGCCGTATAGCCGGCCCGGCGCAACAGGGCCATGACCTTAGCCACCAGCGTCGGCATGTCCAGCGGCTTGGACAGGTAATCGTCTGCACCGGAGCTCAGCGAAGGGACCAGCCACCTGCCATCGCAGCCGATGGCGATCAGTGGAACGTGAGTCTGGACGTGCAGAGCCTCGCACAGTCGCAGGCCACCGGGCTCATTGTCACCTAGGTCGACCAATACCATGTCGGGTCTACGCTCAAGCACCTGCTGCAGAGACGTCTCGGGGGTAACCGTTATTACCTCGCAGCCGATACCGCTGAGCGCGTTCACGGCCGGGCCCAGGCTTTCCCCCTGCTCCTGCGCTATCAATATCCGTGTCAGAGCCACACCTCCACCGCTTACAAATGCGCCCCATAAGCGCAAGGCCACCTTGTATACTTACTAATTACCGACTGGTCCTTTACCACGCAATCCCCCAAGACTCCTATCGGTAGGATAGTCAATGCGGCCACGACCGGTTAACTTGCCCTCACGGGGCTTTCACCTGCCTCCTTCCGGGCACGCCTAGCCCCCACGGACGAGGGTTGCTTGGAGAGGAGAGGGCATCTCGACAGTGTGCGCCGTGCCGTTCCCAGGAGCGGTGGCCGGCCAACTCCTCGGTCCGGTGATTCAAAGGGAGGGCAAGGGCGGAGGAGACGCCGTCGAGGACAGCGGCCCCTAGTCTCCACAGCGTGACGGCCATCTTCGCCACTTTTAGCGTTGGCAGCGCCCCCAACTTGGTCATCGCCGATCCCACCCCCTCTAACCCGCCAATGAGGCAGCGTGCCCCGGGACGCCGCCAGGCCCCAAGGCACGCTCTCTGACAACGACCCTAGCCTAGGCCTCTCTGTGCCCTTGCTTTGCATTATATAGTCGGCAAGGGCTATTGTAAAGTGGGTAAGTATACACTATTCCTTCACATGCTCAGACCCAGGCCCGGACACCCGGCAGGGCTTATGCGTTCTGATTTCGGCGCGCTCAGAAGGAGGCGGTCGCCGACTGGGACCAGTGGCACGGAAAGCGCCTGCGCCGTCGGCGAGCCAGAACGCTTCTGCTCCCGCGCAACGGCGGCGCCTCGCGGCCACCGTCGGCGGGTACAGAGCCCCGCCGCTACGCCAAGATGGAGAACGCATAGACCCTAGGGCGCCTGGTCATCTATGTGCCAGGGTGGCTACTCTCCCGGCCGAGCTCGGCCGGGGGTCGTCACCACTTCACGACCCTCGGCCCTAGATGCTCCTTCGCCCGCTGGGCACCCCACGGACGTGGGCCGCCCCTGAGGCTCCCAGCTAGGGGATGTTCTGCAGGGCCTCGAAGATGGCCTCGTTGTCCGGCTGTTCGCCCTGCTCGTGCACGTCGATGTAGCGCACGATCCCCTCTTTGTCGATTATGAAGACCGAGCGCTGCGAGCGGCCATCCGGGCGGAGGACGCCATAGCGCAAGGCCACGCCCCCATGCGGCCAGAGGTCGCTCAACAATGGATAGTAGATGCCTCCCAGCGACTCTGCCCACGCCGCCAGGGTGTATCTGCTGTCAACCGTGATGCCCAGAACCTGGGCCTCAGCGTCCTC
>JAJZQK010000232.1 GCA_021847625.1 Chloroflexota bacterium | reverse complement strand
CCTGGCGCTGATCGCGGCGGACGCGCAGACGGCGGGTGTTCCCACGGAGCTGGTGGACGCGCTGGCCCACGCCTACGCCACCGCCGCCGGCGCCGACGACACCCGCGACATCGCCGCCGTGGTGGAGGAAGAAGAGGTAGAGGTAGTGGTCGTCGGCCTTCCCCGCAGCCTCGACGGGACGCTTGGTCCGCAGGCGGAGCGAGTACAGCGCTTCGCCGACCCGCTGCGCCAGCGGCTTTCCGTGCCGGTGGAATTCTGGGATGAGCGCCTATCCACGGTGGCGGCAAACAGGGCCTTGGAAGAGGCGGGCGTTCCTGCGCGCGAGAGGCGGGAGAGAATCGACGCCGCCGCCGCGGCCCTGATACTACAGGCGTATCTCGACTATCGACGGTATCGCAACATAGCGAACGACGCTGAGGAAGACTGAGTAGGCATGGACGACCGCCCGCGGCAGCACAGAGGCACCAGAATTCTGCTGATTCTGGCGCTTGCCGTTATGCTTCTCGTCGCTGCCTCCTTCGCTGCCCTCATTCTGGCGGGCGATAGCGTTAGCCAGTTTCTGACCGAGCTGGTGGTGAATCAGTTGGAGACACCGCCGGGCAACGATAGCACAGAGGTGGTATTTGGCGTTCAGCAAGGCGAGAGCGCGGGCCAGATAGCCGACCGGCTGGAGAAGGAAGGCATAATTCGCAACGCTGACCTCTTCCGGCTTCTCGCCAGGTCACGTGGGCTGGATCAGCGCCTCGAGGCGGGCGAGCACAAGCTGCGGAAGAACATGCGCCTGAGTGAGGTGCTGGACGCACTGCAGAGCGCCGGTGATCCCCAGCGATGGTTGACAGTGCTGGAAGGCTGGCGGACGGAGCAGATCGGTGACGAGCTGGAGTTCAGAGGCATTGCCAAGAAGAGCGATTTCCTGGCGTTGGGAGCCAAAGACAGCTGGCAGTACGACTTTCTCAAGGATCGTCCCAGTGATGCCAACCTCGAGGGTTACCTTTTCCCCGATACATACGCGCTGACGAAGGACACTACCGCCGAGGAGCTGCTGACGCGGATGCTCGACGACTTCGGCAAGCGCGTGGAGCCGGCCTGGGAAGGCAGATCGACCGATCTCACGCTTAGTCTCCACGAGACGCTGACGCTTGCCTCCATCATCGAGCGGGAAGCGCAGGATCCTGCCGAGCGGCCGCTGATGGCGGGGGTATTCCTTAACCGGCTGCGGCTTGGCATGCCCTTGCAGGCCGACCCGACGGTGCAGTACGCGCTCGCGGCGACTGGGGCGGAACCGGCAGATGGCTACTGGAAGAAGGCTCTGTCCGTGCTCGACCTGCAGGTTGACTCGCCGTACAACACCTATAAGTACCCCGGCTTGCCGCCCGGTCCCATCTGTAACCCTGGCCTACCTGCCATCGAGGCCGTCTTACATCCTGCCGACACTGAGTATCTATACTTCGTCGCCAAGGGCGACGGGACGCATGCGTTTGCTTCGACGCTCGAGGCGCACAGCGAGAACGTGCAACGCTACAGATAGCGTCGTTTGTTCCTCAGAGTAGATAACTAGACACAAGGGAGGAGATAGACTAGTGCTTACTAACAAAGTGGCTATCGTGACCGGCGCCGGCCGGGGCATAGGCCGGGCCGTATCCTTGCGGCTCGCCCGTGACGGTGCCGACGTGGTCGCGGCCGACATTGACCTGGCGACGGCCGAGAGCACGGCCAAGGAAGTTGCGGCTATCGGCCGTCGGTCGCTGGCAGTTCAGCTGGACGTGTCCGATCAGGCGGCGGCAAGAGAGAAGTTGTCCCGCGCGGTGGCCGACATGGGGCGCGTGGACATCCTCGTGAACAACGCCGGTATCGTCCAGGCGAAGTCATGGCTGGAACTCACCAACGAAGATATCGACAGGATGTTTGCCATCAACGTCAAAGGGATCATCTTCTGCAGCCAGGCCATCGCGGATCACCTGACTAGCCAGCGGAGCGGACGGGTCATAAACATGGCCTCCGTTGCCGCCAAGATAGGGCGTCCCCTGTATGCCCACTATTCCGCCAGCAAGGCGGCCGTCGTGAACGTCACGCGGGCGTTGGCGATGTACTTTGCCCCCTACGGCATCACCTGCAACTCGGTCTGCCCGGGGTTCGTCGACACCAAGATGTGGGAATACCTCGACGAGGAGCTCGGCAGGATCGAGGGCCGGCCAAAAGGCGAGACCTTCAAACAGCGGGTATCGACCATACCGCTAGGGCGGGCGGAGGTCCCCGACGACGTGGCTAGCGTCGTGTCCTTCCTGGCCTCGGATGACTCCAGCTACATGACGGGCCAGTCGCTAGTCGTGGACGGCGGCGTGTTCATGGAGTAAGCCAGCGGTGGAGCCAGGCGATCGTACGCTGGTGAACAGACGTGTCGTGCTGTGCGCTGGTATGACTGCCGCCCGGCAGCAACCATAGTTCCTTCGGCTCTCCGGCAGCGGCGTACAGCTGGGAGGACACGGCGGACGGGATCACTTCGTCTCCGCTGCAGTGGATCAAGAGTAACGGTCGCGGGGCTATCCGTCCCACGGTGGCCGAGAGGTTCCGCGACCGAAGATAGTTCTGGAAGTCCAATAGGTCAACGCGCGGGTCAGGGATGGTGCCGAAGGCTGCTGCCATCCTCGCCAGCCCCTCTGCTAGGATGCCCTCCGGCGCGGGCGAGACGGCCACGCATGCTTTGATCGCCGGCAACTCCGCGGCGGCGTGCAGAGCGAAGTGCCCTCCCAGGCTCGACCCCCTTATCGAGAGTCTGGTAGCATCCACGCTAGGTTGCTCCCCCAGGAATTGTAGGGCGGCGGCCACGTCGGACAACGACTGCCCGTCCAGCCTGCCCTCGCTCTCTCCGTGCCCTCTGGCATCGAAGATCAGGGTGGCGATTCCGTGGCGAGCGGCGAAGGACCCGAAATCGGCGTGCCGTTCCTTGCGGCTTGCCAGCCCATGGCACACGACGAGCCCCGGACATTGCGACCCATCGGCGGGCAGGTGGAGCTCTCCCACCAGCCGAATGTCACCATTACGAAACAGGACTCGCTTCGTCGGCATAGACTTCAGGCCCTCCGTGTAGGTAGGATGATACGCCGGTAGGGAGGGCCTGTCAAATACGTCCCACCATTTGGAGGCCTAGCCGATCTTGCGCGACCCGTCGCCAGAGTCGAAGGCGCGGAATCGCTCCGCCAGCCGCCTCGGCACCCGGCCGCGGATGTGGGTTCCCTCGGGGCGGAACGACTCCTCTTTCACCGTGCCTCTCTCGTGTATAAGCGCCACGAGTTCGGTTCGGCCATAGGGTATGTCCACGCTCACGTCGACCCATCCGCCCTCGACGACGGACTCGACCTCCCGCAGCAGCCGTTCGAGCCCCCAACCGCGCGTCGCCGATACGGCGACGCCGTGCGGATACACCTGGCAGAGGTCAGTGAGCGTTTGCCGAATATCCCCCTCCTCAACCTTGCCGTCACCACCCAGGTCCTCGGAGACGGCCAGATCGATCTTGTTCAGAGCCGTGACCACGGGCTTGTCCTGCAGCCCCAGCTCGGCGAGGATCTCCCTCACCGTTTCACTTTGCTCGTAGGCTTGCTTGTGGGTTATGTCGAGCACATGAAGCAGCACATCCGCCTCGGCCACCTCCTCCAACGTGGCGCGGAAAGCCGCCACGACGGAGGTGGGCAGCTTCTGGATGAAACCCACGGTGTCCGAGAAGAGCACCACCTGCCCGCCGGGTAATTGAACCCGCCTGGTCGTCGGATCAAGCGTGGCGAACAGCTTATTCTCCGCCAGGACGCCCGCGGAGGTGAGGGCATTGAAGAGCGTGGACTTGCCGGCGTTCGTATACCCGACGAACGCTATGACAGGCAGGTCAGCTCTTGCACGGCGCTTGCGATATTGTGCCCGGTGTTGGCGTACTCCCTCCAGTCGCTGCTTCAGCTCGGCGATGCGTTCGCGCACGATTCGCCTATCTGTCTCCAACTGCGTCTCGCCCGGGCCACCGCGCGTGGCCAAACCGCCTCTCTGCCGTTCTAGGTGGGTCCATTGTCCCGCCAACCTGGGCAGCAGGTACTCGTACTGGGCCAGATCCACTTGCAGTTTACCTTCCCGAGTCCGCGCCCGTGCCGCGAATATGCGCAAGATCAGAGCTGTACGATCGACAATCGGGCAGGCAAGGGCCGATTCCAGGTTACGCAGCTGGCTGGGGGCGAGCTCGTCGTCGACGAGGACGACGTCGTAGTCGAGGCTTCGCTTGAGTTCGAGGATCTCCTGGATCTTGCCTCGGCCGAGATAGTGCGCCGGATGCGGCCGGGCCAGACGTTGCGTCACCTGCCCGACCGGGACCATGCCGGCCGTTTCGGCCAAGAACCCGAGCTCCTTGAGACTGTCTTCCAGGGACCAGGGACCGGTGTCTTCCGGTGTTTCCACGCCGACGAGCACGGCCTGCCTCTCCGACAGATCCTGGGTGAAGACGTTGGCCGTGCCGCTATCTAGGCTTCTGTTCTCGATGATCTCGCTTCCTCCTCTCGCGTTGGAGCCCTCTCCAAGGTGGACCCGTGCCTTCTGCGCGCTGCACCTTCCACGTCCACCCGGGTGCATTATTACTATTAGCACATTTTCCGCCACAGCGCAGGTCAGCCCGCGGGGTTCCGGCGATGGCCTACCCCTCGTGTTCTAGGAACCTCTCGACCAGACCGCCAGCCTGCCCCGAGGCCCGCTCGTCGGCGGTCAGCCAGGCAATGCTGGGGTCGTCGAGCCGAAACCACGTGTACTGCTGGCGGGCGAACCTGTGCGTGCGCGTCTTGATCAGGTCGACGGCTTCTGGCAGGTTGATCTCGCCGTTCAGGTACAGGCAGATCTGCCGGTAGCCAAGGCTCGACATCGAAGGCAGGTCGCAGCCGTACCCGCGCTCGATCAGGCTTCTTGTCTCTTCGACGAGCCCGTTCTCGATCATCCAGTCCACGCGAACGTCGATCCGCCGGTACAGTTCCGACCGCTCGACCGTGAGGCCCATCGTCAGCACGCGGTAGGGGGGCGGCTGCGACTCCTGAAGCTCGGAGATGCGCCGCCCCGTCACCTCGTAGACTTCCAGGGCCCGGATGACGCGGCGCACGTTACGCGGGTCTATCTTGGCGGCCGCGGCGGGGTCGACGGCGGCCAGCCGGCTGTGGAGGGCTTGCGGTCCCTTCTCGCGCGCGTACTCCTCCAGTTCGGAGCGCACGGCTTCGTTCGGCGCGACCCCGGGGATGGCAAAGCCGCCGAGGGCGGCGCGAACATAAAGGCCGGTTCCCCCGACCAGGATGGGCAGCCCGCCTCGGTCGTGCACGCAGGCGATCGCCGCGTAGGCGTCCTGCTGGTACATCGCCAAGGTATAGGGCTCGTCCGGGTCGACGATATCGACCAGGTGATGGGGGACGAGCGCTTTCTCCTGGGTGGTCGGCTTGGCCGTGCCGATGTCCATGTAGCGGTAAACCTGACGCGAATCGGCCGACACGATCTCTCCCCGGTACCGTGGGGCCAGGGCGAGGGCAAGCGCGCTCTTCCCTACCGCCGTCGGTCCCACTATGGCCACGAGGGGTGGCTTCTCAATCATCTCGTCTCACGACCCACTACCAGGCGGCGTTTTCACGCGCATAGTCGACGTTATGTAACAGCAGGATCGGTTCCTGATCCCGTATCCACTCCCTGGAGAAACCAAGGTCATTTCACCTACCCAAGTCGAGCTGGCGAAGCGCTTAGGACCCGCATGGCGGCGTCGGCGACCGTTCCGGGCACAATCCTTCTCATGCAGTCGTGCTCCGCCATCTGCTCCGCGGGCCAATCGAAGCGGTGGCAGGGAGCGCACTCCACGTCTGACCTGACGACGGCGTGCAGATTCGAGTCCCCAAAGGGCCCGAAGGCCCTGTCGTCGCTCGGGCCGAAGAGATGCACCGTCGGCGTCCCCGCCGCGACGGCCATGTGCAAAGGCCCGCTGTCAACACCAAGGACGAGCGAACAGCGCTCAAAGAGGGCCACGAGCTCGCCCACGGTGGTGCGCCCCGCGACCACGGCGGCCTCGTGCTTCATCCGCCCGGCAACCTCCGCGCA
>JAJZQK010000231.1 GCA_021847625.1 Chloroflexota bacterium | reverse complement strand
CAGGTAGGGGTTGCAGCTGGGGTCCGGGAAGCGCAGCTCAAGGCGCATTCCTTGGGGGTTGCCCGGGCTGAACTTGGGGATGCGGATCAATGCCGAACGGTTGATACGGGCCCAACTGATGTAGACGGGAGCCTCGTACCCCGGCACCAGGCGCTTGTAGGAGTTGACCAAGGGCGACATAATCGCGCACATCCCGCGCGCGTGGTATAGCTGGCCGGCAATGAAATGTTGCGCCAGCTCAGACAGGCCGTATGGCCCGTCGGGGGAATGGAAGGCGTTGGTTTCGGTGCCTAGCTTGAAGAAGCTCTGGTGGATGTGCATCCCCGACCCATGGATGCCGTGCACCGGCTTGGGCATGAAGCTTGCGTGCAGGCCGTGCCGCTGAGCCACCGCCTTGACGGCGTACTTGAGTGAGACGGCGCTGTCGGCTGCCTTGAGGGCAGAGTCGTACTTGAGGTCGATCTCCTGCTGGCCGGCGGCCGTCTCGTGGTGGCTTGATTCGACGGGGATTCCCAAACCCTCGATGCTGTTGACGATCTCCTGCCGCAGGGAAGAGGAAACGTCTGTCGCCAGGTCGAAATAGCCGGCCTGGTCTTGGAGGGCGGGCGTGGGCCTGCCGGATTCGTCCAGTTTGAACAAGAAGAACTCAAACTCCGGGCCGACATGGTAGGAGTACCCCAGCCGCGCTACCTCCAGCAGCGCCTTGCGGAGGACGTGGCGAGGGTCCCCCGGGAACGGCTCGCCGTTCGGGGTATGGACCCAGCAGATCATGCGGGCGACGACGTTGCCGCCGTCCTGCCAGGGAATAATCGCAAAGGTGCTGAGGTCGGGCTTCAGGTACATGTCGCTTTCGGCGACCCGCGCGAAGCCGCCTATCGACGAACCGTCAAACCACTTGCCGTTCCGGATGCAGTTTTCGAGTTGATGGGCCGGTATGGTGACGCTTTTCACCAAACCCAGGATGTCGACAAATTGCAGGTTGACGAAGCGGACCCGGTTCCGTTCGGCGTATTCGAGTACCCCGTCGGCCGTCTCGACCTCAGGCACATCTGATGCTGCCATTCCTAGAGCCCCTCTCTCTCCACCTCGTGGGCAAGAAGGATGGCCTCGGCGATCTGGCGCATCGACTTGCGGCTGTTCATCGAGAGCTTCTGGATCTTGCGGAACGCGTCGGCCTCCTTGAGGCCCTGCGTATCCATCAGGACCCCCTTAGCACGCTCCACGAGCTTCCGCGTCTCGATGGCATCGCGCAGGTCTGATGCTTCGCGTTCGAGGGAGCGGAACTCCTTGAACCGGGCGATGGCAACTTCGATCGCGGGCATAAGCTCGGATTCGCGGAACGGCTTGACGACGTAGCCGACAACACCCGCTTCCTTGGCGCCCTCTACCAACTCCTGCTGGCTGAAGGCGGTTAGGAGCAGCACGGGGGCGATTCGCTCCTCGGTCAGAATCTTGGCGGCCGATATGCCGTCAAGGTCCGGCATCTTGATGTCCATTATGACCAGGTCGGGCTTCAGCTCGCGGGCCAGGTTGACGGCGCTAATCCCGTCGCCTGCCTCGCCGACCACCAGGTAGCCTAGCGATTCGAGCATTTCCCTCAGATCCATTCGGATGATTGATTCATCGTCGGCAACAACGACCCTAGTTTGCGGCATTGCCATCCTCCTCACCTCTAGTGATAGGGCCAGCCGGCGGCGTACGGCCGACCTCGGCCGTAGACCGGCGCCAGCGCCCGTCCATGCTCGCCTTGGAGAAGGCGAGTGATGCGCGGACGCCACCGCCTTCAAGGGGGGTCAATTCGAACTGACCCCGTAGGTCCTCCCTAACCAGCGTCCGGACTATCTGGAGGCCGAGCGCACCATCTCGCACGGCGTCGAAATCGGGCCGGAAACCGTTGCCGTTGTCGACGATCTCCAGGCGATACTCGTCGCCCCGCTCTTGCAGATGGATGCGCACGAGCCCTTCCGATCGATTGGCGAATCCGTGTTCGACGGCGTTCTGTAGGAGCTCGTTGACGATCAGCGCACACGAGGTTGCGTGCTGGGCCGGCAGGTAAACATCCTGCCCCTCGAACACAAAGCGGTACTGTTTGCCGGGGTCGAGGATGCCCTGTGTCACCTCGTTGACGATTCGCTGCGTCACCTCGCGCAGGTTCACGATGGACGACTCGTCGTAGGAAAGGAACTCGTGAACCACGGCGATGCTCAGGATGCGGTGAATCGTCTGCTGGAGGATGTCGGCGACCTCCACGGAGCCGGTCCGGCGCACCTGCAGACGCAAGAGGGCCGCGATGGTCTGCAGGTTGTTCTTCACCCGGTGGTGAATCTCCTGGATCATCGCGGACTTGATCTTCAGCTCCTGCTCCTTCTGTCGCTCCTCTGTGACGTCCTGAATGACGATGATGGCCCCGTCGATCTCTTGGGGTAGGCGACGCACCTTGGCGAGGACCTTGCTGTTTCGCCACGAGGAATAGTTGGACGCGACAAGCGGAATCGCCCGCTTCACAAGGGTGTACTCGCCCTCCTGGACCATCTCCTCAACGCAGCCACCCGTCTCGAGGGCCTTGAAGAACACGGACTCGTTGGTATGCAGTTCTTCCATGCGTTTGTGTAGTAGGCTCTGGGCGTAGCCCAGCTTGCGGTAGAGGTTCTCGGCGATGGAACTGATGTAGAGGATCTCGCCGTTGCCGTCGATGACAAACGAAGCATCGTGCTCGCCGAGGGCACTGATGTTGGCCGCCCCGTCGAGCCGGCCGGCGATGATCATATGGCGGACCTGCGCCACGGCATTGCGGAAGACGACACTCTTGCGGCGCTGGCGCTCGTGCTCAAGGAAGTTAGTGTGGATGGCGACCACGCCGATGATTCCTTGCTCGGCGCGGACCGGCCAGGCCGATTGGACGATCGGCGCGCCACGGGGGGACACTGTCACCACGCCCTGCACGGCCGACCCCCGGGACACGGCCCGAAAGAGAACCGGCTCGTCGGCCCGGGAGACCGTGATGCCCAAATCCAGCGCGTGGTGAATGGCGGGGACGGTGTGCGGCTTGGCCTCGCCGATCATCACCGCCGCGCTGCGATCCTCCGTCAACGCGTACACCAATACGTCCGACCGGCCCAGGTCGGCCAGGAGACCAATATTCTGCAGTACTTTCTGCATGAGGGCGCGTTCACCATCGCTCAGGCGCTGTACGTCGTAGTACGCAACCATGTCGTCCCTCGTATCCTTTTCATCGGCGAAGAGCGAAGCCCTGTTTCCCGATCGCATCTGCTCGTATTCGCTCGTCAGGCCAACCGGTCAGCGTCGCCGGCCTGGCCGGATTATTTAAAGAATTATAGCAATCATCTGGCGGCTGTCAACCGTGATCGACATGCCGAAGGGACGATACCTCACCGGTCGGCATCCGGGAAAGCCATCTGCTTCCGCAGTCCGGCCGCAGGGGCAAACGTCACCGTTCTGGTCGGCGCGACAGCCAGCGGTTCCTTGGTCTGGGGGTGTAGCACCGTCCGGGCTGCACGCTGGCGTGGGCGAAAGGTACCAAAGCCATGCAGACTGACGTCTTCCCCGCGGGCAAGCGCGGCCGAAACGGCGTCGAGGGCGGCGTTGAGGGCGAGATTGGCTTCCTTCAGCGTCAACCCGCTCTGCGCCGAGATGGCCGACACGACGTCTACTTTGTTCATTTCTGCCCCCTGCCGCGGAATCCTTGCGGGACGATCCCTGCCAACTCTCCTTTACGGTCGCGGGTCATCAGCTCTCCCACGGCCTCCCGCGGCGAGGCGCCCTCAAACAAGACATCGAACATCTTCTCCGTGATCGGCATTTCCACGCCATTCGCCCTGGCGATGGCGCGCGTCGCGGCTGTGGTCGGTACCCCCTCGGCCACCTGCGTCATCTCGGGCTGGATGTCGACCCAGCGGCGCCCGCGACCCAGCTGCTCGCCAACGTGGCGGTTGCGGCTGAGCTTGCTGGCGCAGGTGGCCACCAGGTCGCCGAGCCCGGCGAGGCCAGAGAAAGTCAACGGATTGGCCCCCATCGTGATGCCGAGCCTGGCAATCTCGACCAAGCCGCGCGTGAGAAACGCGGCCTTGGCGTTGTCACCAAACCCGAGTCCGTCGCATATGCCGGCACCGAGGGCGATGATGTTCTTCATCGCGCCAGCAAGTTCGACGCCGACGAGGTCGGAGTTAGTGTACACCCGCAGGTGAGGTACCTGCAGCTCGGTTTGGACGAAGCGCGCCACGTGCTCGTCGGCCGCCGCCACCACGGTCGCCGTGGGCAGCCCTCGGGCGACCTCTCGCGCGAGATTGGGACCGGAGAGGGCGGCGATACGTCCACCCCAGGCAGAGCCGAGCTCCTCGCGGATCACCTCGGACATGCGGCTGCCCGACTGGACCTCCAGTCCCTTGGCCGCGCTGACGATAACCCCCTCGCTGGGCAGAAACGGCCTGATGGCCAGCACGTTCTCACGCATCCGCTGGGCGGGCACGACGAGCATGACCACGTGCTGGTCGGGCAGAGCGACCTCCGGGAGGTGCGTCACCTTGAGGTTGGCTGGCAACGCTACGTCCGGTAGGAAGCGTCGGTTCTCACGCTTGGCGGATAGCTCGTCAGCCACCGCGGCGGTGCGGGCCAGCAGCGTCGTCTCGATGCCACTGCGGGCCAGAACCGCGGCAAGAGTCGTCCCCCAGCTGCCAGTGCCGACGACGGCTATCATTGTGGCTTCACCACCTTCACCTTCTCGCCAAGGCGATGCTCCTTGCCGGCCAGTAGCCGTTCGATGTTCGGACGGTGCTGGATGATAATCAGTATGCCTATGGCGAGCGAGTAAACCAGCGACTCGGCCGGCGCCCCCTGGCTGACCAGGAATAGGCTGATGATGGGCGTGAGAATGGCCCCGACTATGGAGCCAAGCGAGACAAACCGGGTGCTGACGACCAGGATGATCGCGACGACCGTCACCGCGAGGGCGACCTGCGGCGCGAGCACATAGAGGCCTCCCAGCGAGGTGCAGACGCCCTTGCCGCCGCTGAAGCGGATGAAAACGGACCAGTTGTGGCCGGCGACCGCGGCCAAGGCGCAGGCGGTGGCCACAGCGATGGAGCCGCTGAGCCCCCAAGCAATGGCCGTGGGTACCAGGCCCTTCACCACGTCGGCGGCGAAGACGGTCGCGGAGGCTGAGAGGCCCACCGTGCGCAACGTGTTGGTCGCGCCGACGTTGCCGCTGCCGTATTGCCTCACGTCCACCCCGGCACGCCAGCGACAGATCAGCAGTGCCGTCGGGATGGCCCCAAGGAGGTAACTAGGGATGACCAGCACGAACCACAAGGAGCTCATTGTCTTCCCTTCTCCTCAGGTTTCCCGCGGAAGATGAGGCGCAGGGGCGTCCCTTCGAATCCGAACGCATCTCGGAGGCGGTTCTCCAAATAGCGCTCGTAGGAGAAATGAACGAGCTTG
The DNA here is from genome assembly GCA_021847625.1 of Chloroflexota bacterium. Next base: position 639 of record JAJZQK010000231.1, on the reverse strand, counting down.
GGATCGTTGGTGAAGAAAACAAACGTGGGCGGGCTCACGCTCGTCTGGGTAACGTACTTGATCTTGAGCCGTTTCCCCCTGGAGCTGGGCGGGGTGTGCGCCGCCTCGGCATCAGAGATAACCTGGTTTAGCACGGCGGTGGGTACCCGCTTCTGCCGCTCGGCGTAGACGCGGAGGGCGGTGTCGAGCATCATGCCCAGCCGCTGCCCCGTGACGGCGGATACGAAGACGACGGGCGCGTAGGAGAGGTACTTCAGCCTATCCTTCACAATTTGCGTGTAGTCCAGCAGCGTGTCGCCGTCCCGCGGGATGAGGTCCCACTTGTTGACGACGATCACCACGCCCTTGCCCGCTTCCACCACATAGCTCCCGACGTGAGCGTCCTGGGCGGTGATGCCATCCGCCGCGTCGGTGACCAGCAACGCCACGTCCGCGCGGCCCAGTGCCCGCAGTGCACGCATCACACTGTACTTCTCGATCCCCCTCTCGACGTGTCCCCGCCGACGCATGCCGGCTGTGTCGATCAGGAGGAGGGATTGGTCCTTGTGCTCGATCATCGTGTCGATGGCGTCGCGGGTAGTGCCGCCGACCTCGTCGACGATTACGCGCTCGCTGCCAAGAAGGGCATTGATCACGGAC
>JAJZQK010000230.1 GCA_021847625.1 Chloroflexota bacterium | reverse complement strand
GGGAGGGCTCCCCCCGTCCCAGCCCGCCTCAGGCGGGCTTCGTATCATGAGCCCGGTCGTTCACGGCCGGGCTCGGTGCTCGCCCCTACACAGGCCCTCTTCATCCCACGTTGGTGGCCGCTAGGCGAAGAGGGATTCCTCCGGATTGGCGCTTGACTCGCCCGCCTGGCGGTGCTACAATCCCGCCGTCAGCGTTTCGTATACAAATACGAAACCTCCCGCCCGTCGCTACGGTGGGCGGGCGACCTTGAGCGGAGGCTAGATGCGCCAGAACGTGCTGCCGGCTCTGAGAGAAGACGTCTCGACGTTGAGCGAGCAGGTGTATAATGCCCTGCTGTCGGCCGTCATGGAATGGCGCGTCAGGCCCGGCGAGCGCTTGGTCCTCGACGATCTCGCCGCCCAGCTCAGGGTGAGCCGTACTCCCATCCGCGATGCCCTCTCCCGTCTGGCCAGCGAAGGGCTAGTCCAGCCCCAAGGCCGGCGGGGGTTCTCCGTCATCCGCCTCCGGCCCGAGGACCTGCGAGAACTCTACTCCCTGCGCCTGATGTGCGAGCAGTTCGCCGTGGAGGAGGGGATAGGCAACGTCTCGGCGGAGCTGCTGGAGGAAATGGCCGTCCTCTCGGGCGAAATCGCGCGTCTGCGCTCCTCGCCCGACGTGGCCGAACGGCTGGAATCGCAGTACAAGGATGCGGCGTTCCATCGCCGCGTTGTGGGGCTGGCCCGCAATGGCCGACTCGGCGATCTGTTCGATCGCCTCAACATACACATGCACGCCGCCCACGTGGGGCCCAGGCCGGCGATGACCAAGGAGCGCATAGCGGCTAGCCTGGACGAACACCACGCGATCGTCGAAGGGCTGCGTAGGGGCGACGTCGGCGCTGCCCAGGAGGCGGTGCGTCGTCATATCTTGGCGGCCAGGGACGGCAATATCGCCGCCCTGGAGTTGAACCAGGCCACCGACAACGAGTAATCCGGTCACACACATATTGGCGCGACAAACTCTACTATCGAGGAGGAAGACGAGAAGGCGCTATGAAGGAGACTAGGATGAAGCGGCCAGTCACGCGGAGGGATTTCCTCAAACTGGGCGTGGCCACGGCGGGCGTGGGCCTCTTGCAGGCCTGCAGCCCGGCCGCGCAGCCGACGCCGGCCCCCCAGCCGACGCCGGTGAAGCCCCCGGCCCAGGTGCCCCAGGTACCCCAGCAGACGCAGCCCACGGCTGCCCCTACCCAGGCGCCCGCCACGCCGACCGTGGCGGCCGGCCCGAAGAGGGGCGGCACCCTGACCCTGGCCAGGACGATGGACATGACCGAGTTCCATCCCCTGCAGACGAACATGGGCCACTACGCCTTCATGAAGGCGATGTGGAATACCCTCATCCACTACGACTCCAAGCTCCAGCCCCAGCCCGAGCTGGCTGAGAAGTGGGACTTCTCTTCCGATGGGAAGCAAGTCACCCTCAAGCTCCGCCAGGGCGTGAAGTTCCACTCCGGGCGCGAGTTCACCTCGGACGACGTCAAGGCCACCTGGGACTTCTGCACCACCGAGAAGACCGTCACCATGCGGTCGATGTTCAGCAAGATCAAGAAGGTTGACACGCCGGACAAGTACACCGCCGTGCTCAACTTCGACAGCCCGTATGCCGGCGTCTTCGATCTGCTGGACATGATGCACATCATCGACAAGGAGACCATCGCCGACCGCGCCAAGACGGCCGTCGGCACCGGGCCGTTCAAGCTAGACAAGTACGTGCCCAGCGACCGCGTGGAGATGGTGGCCAACAAGGATTACTGGGACAAGGGCAAGCCCTACCTGGACAAGTACGTCGTGCGCGTGATCCCAGACCTCGCCAGCCTGGCGATCAACCTCGAGTCGGGCGAGGTGGACACCATCTGGCAGCCCTCCAACCTGGACTACGTGCGCCTGGAGAAAGAAGGCAAGTTCCTCTGCGACCTGGGCGCCGCCGGGCCCACCAACTACGACGTGGCCATCAACGTCAAGGTCGAGCCCTTCACCGACAAGCGGGTTCGCCAGGCCATCGCCTGGGCCGTCGACCGGGAGCGCTTCTGCAAGACGGTATTGCAGGGGATGGTCAAGCCCACCACCTCGATCTGGGCCAGCCAATCCTGGGCCTACTTCCCGGACCTCGAGGGCAAGCTCGGTTACGATCTGGATAAGGCGAAGGCCCTCCTCGCCGAGGCCGGCTATCCGGACGGCTTCGACACCGAGATGATGACCTATTCCAAGCGCGGGCTCGGCTACGGGGAGCTGCCCCAGATCATGCAGGCCGACCTCAAGAAGATCGGCGTCAACATGAAGATCGACGACGTGGAGTCGGCCGTCTACAGCGCCCGCAGCAACGCCGGCGATATCGTGATGATGATGCACTCCTACGGTCGGGCCAATCGCGACCCCGGCACCACGGTGACCGCGGCGAAGGCCTGGTACAACGAGAAGGAAGGCAACTGGACGCACTGGAACAACGCCGAGTGGGATAGCCTGCGGGCGCAGCTCGTGTCCACCCTGGACCAGAACAAGCGCGTGCAGATCGCCCGCAAGCTGCAGGAGATGGCGTTGGACGAGTGCTTCACCCTCGTCATTGCCCCGCAGCAGCGCACGTGGGCCTACGCTCCCCACGTCAAGGGCTTCGGCTACAACCTGGAGAACAACCCGCTCGTCGACGGGATGTGGCTGGAGAAGTAGACAATTGAGCGATGGCCGGGCTGTTCTCACCGGCCCGGCCGTGATACCGTTCGCTAGTCAACTAACGCAAAGGAGCTTCGTATATGGCACAGAAACCAGAGAAAGTACTCGTCCTGGGCCTGGACTCCGTCATCGCCTGGCGGGTCTACAAGTTTGCCCAGGACAACGATCTCCCCAACCTCAAGAGGCTGATGGACGAAGGCGTCTTCTCGCGCAACGCGCTCGTGCCGCTGCCCACGATCACCCCACCGAACTGGACCACGCTCGCCACGGGCACCTGGGCGGGCACCCACGGCATCACCGAGTTCGACGGCCACATCGTCGGCGATCCCCTGGACGTCGTGCACCAGAACATGGACTTCCGCGAGATCGAGGCGGAGACCATCTGGCAGGCCGCCGAGCGGGCGGGCAAGAAATCGATCGTCTTCTGCTGGCCTACCACCTGGCCTTACGAGCCGAAGGACGGCTATCGCATCTCCGGCTTTGGCAACAACATCAACGACTGGCGCATCAACGTCCCCCGGGCGGTCTTCACCCAGTACAACCTGACCCATGACCTGCTCATCGCCACCGGCGGCTATCCGTTCGCGGCCGAGGTGAACTGGAAGAAGGCGGAGGGCTGGGATGGCGTCGAGCACAGCGCCAAGGCCAAGGAGGCCGAGGTCACGCTCGTCGTCCGCCGCTCGCAGTTCGAGATGGCCCCCATCACCTGGCAGCTGCTGGTCGACGATACCCAGGGCAAGGGCTATGACACGGTGACGGTGGCCAAGTCCAAGAAGAAGGGCGACGTCTACGCCCGCCTCAAGGTCGGCGAGTGGACGCCGAACATCCACGATTCCTTCGAGACGAACGATGGCCCGAAAGCGGCCGTCTTCCGTATGAAGATGGTCGAGCTGTCCCCGGACGCTGAGAACGTGCGCATCTTCATCCCCGGCCTGTGCGGCCTGCACGGCTGGGGTGCCCCCGCCTCCATCGAGGACGAGATCAAGAGCGAGGACGGCATGCCCATGGGCCGGGCCGGCTGGGAATCGTGGCAGATGGAGTGGATCGACGACCAGACGCTGGTCGAGGTGGCCGACTTCACCCACAATTGGTTCGCCGATGCCAGCGAGTACCTAATCAAGAACAAGGCCTGGGACCTCTACTTCATGCACATCCATACGATCGACTGGCTGTACCACACCATGTCGAACGAGTTGGATCCCATGACCACGACGAGCCCGGAGCTGCACAAGCGCTGCCTGGCGATGGAGCTCGCCGTCTACCAGGGTATCGACCGCGCCGTCGGGCGCATCATCGAGGCCGCGGGCGGCCCCGAGAAGAACCTCATCGCCGTCGTGTCCGACCATGGCGCCAAGGCTAGTGGCGACGACTTCCACGCCAACCCCGTGCTGGAGAAGGCCGGCCTCTTGACCTACTTCCCGGCCGAGTCGGGGAAGCCGCGCCAGATCGACTGGAGCAAGACGAAGGCCTTCGGCATGCGCCACGTCCACGTCTACGTGAACCTCAAGGGTCGCGACCCCCAGGGCATCGTCGAGCCCGGCGAGGAGTACGAGCAGGTGGTGCAGCAGGTCATCGACGCGCTGTACACCTACGTCGATCCCAAGACCGGCCGGCGGCCCGTGCCGTTGGCGCTCAAGCTCGAAGACGCGCGCATCATCGGCCACTACAGCGACCACTCTGGCGACGTGGTGTACGCCCTCGACCCGCACTTCGGCAAGGAGCATGGCGATTTCCTGCCGACGGCGCGCTGGGGCATCGGCGACATGCGGGCGTTGTTCATAATGGCCGGCCCGGGCGTCAAGAAGGGCGTTGAGCTGGGCAAGCGCAGCATCCACTGTGTGGACCTGGTGCCGACCCTCTGCCACCTGGCGGACCTGCCGTTGCCCAAGGATACCGAGGGCAGTGTGATCTACCAGGCGCTGGAAGACCCCGATGCCAAGCTCAAGGAAATGGAGTCGCTGCGCCGCAACGTCGAGCGCCTGAAGAGGATGGTCGAGCGTCCCCCGATGTGCTAGGGGAACGGCGGCCGGAATCAAGGGTATAGGTTAGTAATGGGGGCGACCGCCGGTCGCCCCCTTGTTTACTGGGAGGGCAGAAAGTGAAGCGCATCACTCGCGATCGTATCACCAACCTCTTCTCGCGCGAGGGCGTCCCCGTGCTGGAGATCGAACCGGGCGAGGAGATACTCTTCGAGACGCTCGACGCCAACGGCGGGCACATCCACACCGAAGAGGACGGCTTGCGGGTCTTCGTCCCCCGCGAGGAGGCCAACCCGGCGACCGGGCCGGTGTTCGTCCGGGGGGCCGAGGCGGGCGACAGCCTGATCGTGGAGATCCTGAACATCAAGTTGGGCGCCCAGGGCTACACGCGCATCAAGCCGGGCAGCGGCGTGATCATCGACGAGCTCGAGCCCCCGCGCTGCCGGATCGTGAAGGTGGAGGGCGATACCCTGGTCTTCTCGCCCCAGATTCGCTTCCCCGTCCGGCCGATGGTGGGGGTGATCGGCACGGCGCCGGCCGGCGAGGCGGTCTACTCGTTCTACCCCGGCCCCCACGGCGGCAACCTCGACATCAACGACATCGCCGTCGGTGCCAGGGTCTACCTGCCGGTGAACGTGGCGGGGGCGTTGCTGTGCATCGGCGACGTGCACGCCAGCATGGGCGACGGCGAGCTGACCGGCGGGGGCGTCGACATCCCCGCCGAGGTGAGCGTGCGGGCGAACGTGCTGAAGGGACGCCGCTGGCCGCGGCCGTGGGTCGAGACGCCGACGAGCTGGGTGACCTGCGCCAACGCCCCCGACCTGCCGGGGGCTATCCGCCTGGCGACGTCGGACATGGCGACGTTCCTGGCGGAGCGGTTCTCGATCAGCCGGGAGGAGGGCTTCATGCTCATCGGCACGCGGGGCGACGCCCGGCCTGGTCAGGCCGCCGAGCTGGGCATGGACGCCACCGCCAGGCTCATCTTCCCCCGCTTGACCTAGGGGAAGGGCCTGGTTGCCGGCCTGCTATTTGGTGGGGCGAACCTGCCTGAAGAGAGAGAGCGGCAGCGGACGACCGCCGCCCGGGCATAAATGCGCCGGGCTCATACAACAAAGTCCGCCTGAGAGTTTGTGACTCTTTGTGGTCTGGGGCGCCATTGATGGGCGAGATAACGCCCCGGGCTATGGGCGCGCTGCGACCGGCGCCTTCAGCCCACTTCGTTGGCGTACTTTCGGCTGGTTCTCAGCCCTATCCTGGCCTGATTCCCCTGAAAATAGCGTTCCCCTACAATACGTAGGGGCGGACGGCCTCTGTCCGCCCCGGGGCCGGCACGGAGTCCGGCCCCTACGGTAGCAGGCGGACCGTCGCAGGGCAGTTTTCATCGGACGTTGGTGGCCGCCAGGTTCCGGTC
>JAJZQK010000229.1 GCA_021847625.1 Chloroflexota bacterium | reverse complement strand
CCATCTCGGGCACGCCTGCCTGAGGCGTGCCCGAGCCTCCCCTCGCCGCCAGATTCGCCACCGCTTGCCTGAAAGACAAAGCACCACCCAGACGTCGGCATGAAGACCGAGAGCGTGGTTGTGACTTACAAGGATGCCCTGTGGCCATTCTAACACCTTGACATTGTCAGAATCCCTAGGTATACTATGCGTGAGAACGGATGACGGACCATCAGGCGAGCAAGCTCGAATGAGCACTTGGGCAGGCGGAACCATGGCAGGAACTTACAATGATGTATCCGGATCTCGTTGAGATCGCCCCAGCCCTTGCCAAGACGGGTCAGACCACGCTGACCATCATTGAGAGCCAACTTGTCGACTTGTACCGTCGGTACTGCGGGGAATGGAAGAAATTTCGACCAAGGCTTTCCGGTGCACTCGTGCATTAGGTAGGAAGACAAGGAGAACACGGCCATGGATGGCAACATATTAGGGGCCCTCGATCCCCGGGAGCTGGGACGTCGGCTGCAAGGGGCCCGGAAAGCGAGAGGGCAGACCCAGCAGGAGGCAGCAGTGCACCTTGGTGTGGCGCGGACGACGATCACCGCCATCGAAAAAGGCGAACGCCGAATCCGGCCCCAGGAGCTCGTCCGACTTGCCCTCTTCTACGGCCGCAGTGTCGGAGAGTTCCTTCGCCAGGGTACCCCGGCAACGCCCTTCACCGTGCAACTGCGGGCCGTACTCGCGCCCGGCATGGAGGTAGAGAAGGATATCTCCTCTGGTCTGGCCGAGTTCGAGCGCCTATGCGTGGACTATCTGGAACTCGAACGAATCTGCGAGGCTCCGCTCGGAGAGAAGTATCCAGAATCGTACCGCACCGAGGGAGTGACTCCCGAAGCGGCCGGTGAGGACGTGGCGAGCGCCGAACGCAACCGTCTCGGCCTAGGTGATGGCCCCCTGCTCAACCTGCGGGAGGTCCTGGAGAACGACGTCGGGCTGCGAATCTTCTACATAGCGCTGCCTTCACGCATCGCCGAGATGTTCGCCTATACGGAAGACCTGGGAGGATGCCTCGCGATCAATCGCAAGCACCCCGCTGAGCGGGGCCGGATGTCTTTGGCCCACGGCTATGCCCACTTCCTCACCAACCGCTACCGCCCGGAAGTAGCCTTCCTTGGCCGCTATCAGCGCGTCCCCGAGCAAGAGCGCTTCGCCGACGCCTTTGCACGTTCATTCTTGATGCCGGAATCGGGGATGCGCCGCCGCTTCAACGAACTCAAGCGCCGCCGGCAGGGGAAGTTCACGCCCAGCGATCTCTGTACTCTGGCTCACTTCTACTTCGTATCCGTCGAAGCCCTTACCCTGCGCCTGGAGGAGCTGCGTCTGCTGCCCGGAGGCACGTGGGATCGGCTCCAGGAGGCCGGATTCAAAGTTCAAGAAGCGAAGGGTCTTCTGCATCTGCGGCCTTACTCAGCAAACAACCAGGAGTTGCCGTTACGATACATGTACTTGGCTGCCGAGGCCTTCGAGCGGGCCGAGCTCACCGAGGGTCAGCTGGCGCGTTTTCTCCGCACCGATCGTCTGGAAGCTCGTCGGATCGTTGTCGAGCTTGCCAGCGGCAGGGTAGTCTCCGACGAGGGAGCCGTTTCCACCGTGCCGATCGATTTGGGCGGATCTCTTTCCGCGTGATCAGGTTTGGACTGGTGTGGGGTTGGTGAGGATGACTATCGACTTCGCTGGCTGCCGGGTAGCGCTGCTCGACTGCTGCTCACTCCTGAATCTGTACACCAGCCGCCGGCTGACGGAGGTTATCGACGCGCTCCCCGTGCCCTGCGCGGTCGCAGACGCCGTCGTCGACGAAGCCATCTACGTCTTAAGGGGCGGCAGCGGGGACGACGCCTCCCAGCGGGAGGCGGTCGACCTGAAGCCCTTTATTGATTCGGGGCACGTAAGGGTTTGGCGCCCCGAGACGAACGAGGAATTCGAGAGCTTCGTGGATTTCGCCGCCGAGATCGACGACGGAGAGGCGGCCACTTGCGCCTTGGCCGTCCATCGGACCGGCGCCGTAGTCACCGACGATCGAAAGACTCAGCGAGTCATGGCCCGTTCTGCTTCCCGAATTCTCGTCCTCAGCACCAGCCAAACGTTGAAGCACTGGGCTGACTCGCAACACCTCAATGAGGATACTCTGAGGCCGGTTCTCCGGGATATCCAAGAGAGAACTCGTTTTGTACCGGGCAGGCACGACCCCCTTCTCGCTTGGTGAGAGGGACTCCTCCAAGATCGGTAGTCGCGGCCCCTCGGCAATCGGGCAAGATACCTTGCTCTACCGTTTGCACTTCACCACCATCACCTCCCGCATCAACAGCCAGTGCTACGCCGCGTCAACAAACCAGGCCTGCCATTGTGCAGCGCTTGCTCGCAGAAATGGCTTCACAGGGGGAGCGGGCGAGGGTATAATTAGGGTAGCTCATTTGCCTGTTCGCGTGAAGGTTGGTGGGGTCGGCGTTCGCTAGGAAGAAAGGCTATCCCGCCGATGGTTGGGGCCGGCGGGCGCCGGAAAAGGGAATCGGCCACCCTCACCAGTAGGATGGCCGAGAAACTTGGCGGAGAGGGTGGGATTTGAACCCACGGTAGGGTTACCCCTACACACGCTCTCCGGGCGTGCCTGTTAAGCCACTCCAGCACCTCTCCGCGCGGACGAGCCGACTTATTATAGCAGGGAAGGCAGGCCGCGAGCAAATCCGAGTTGCCCGCCGGCCGGACAATCTGCTCGCACGAACGTCGGGCGCCGGCCCCGTGACCCGGGCCGCCGCCCGCAGTGTAGACGGGAGATGCTATGCCTAAGAAGATTGCCGTCGTCAACGACGAACGCGACTTTGTCGATATGGTAACCATCCTCCTCGAAGATGAAGGATACGACGTTCAGGCCTCCGGCGAGGGCCACGCGGCCCTCCGCCTCATTCGAGAGTGGAAGCCCGACCTCGTGTTGCTCGATATCCGCATGTCGGGCCTCAACGGCTGGGAGATCCTCGAGCAGATGCAGAAGGACCCGGCGCTGGCAGGCACAAAGGTCCTCGTCACCTCGGGCGCCGTGGAAGAAGTGGGCGCCGCCAGCGCGGAACTTCGCAAGAGCGGCCACGATTACATCGCTCTCCCCTTCGACCTGGACGACTTCATCCGCAAAGTGAAGGCTATGATCGGCGAGACGTAGGAGACGCCGCCACGCTCGCCCACGGCCTCCTCTCTCCCTGCTTCCCCGCACTATCACAGGACCGTCACGAACCGACCGTGGTTGCCCATCCAGCCACCTGGTACCAGCGCTAGGTTTGACGCTTGGCCCCAGCTTCGCCGTGCGAATGCGCAGCAACTAGGCCCAGGGGGCGGCGGCGCCCCACGGCAATTTGCTATAATTGTGCAAGCTAAACGACGGGAAGGGATGCGGTAAGATGACTCTCAGTGAAACCTCCGCGCCCGCGGATTTCATCCGCGCCGCGGTGATTGAAGACTTGAAATCGGGTCGGTACGAAGGCGTGCATACGCGGTTCCCCCCCGAGCCAAACGGTTATCTCCATATCGGGCACGCCAAGGCAATACATATCGACTTCGGCATCGCTCAGGAATTCGGCGGCAAGTGCAACCTCCGCTACGACGACACCAACCCCGTGAAGGAGGACGTCGAGTACGTCGATTCCATCAGGGACGATATCCACTGGCTCGGCTACGATTGGGACGACCGCGAGTTCTATGCCTCCGACTACTTCAAGCAGATCTACGAGTACGCGGTCAAGCTCATCAAGAAGGGCAAGGCCTACGTCGACGACCAGAGCGCCGAGGAAGTACGGCAGAACCGCGGCACGCTGACCGAGCCGGGCGTGGAGAGCCCTTACCGCAACCGTTCCGTGGAAGAGAACCTGGATCTGTTCGAGCGCATGCGCCAAGGGGAGTTCCCCGACGGTGCCCGCGTACTGCGGGCCAAGATCGACATGGCCGCCGGCAATATGAACATGCGCGACCCGGTGATGTACCGCATCATCCACAACCCGCCGCACCATCGGACCGGCCACGAGTGGTACATCTACCCGACGTACGACTTCGCCCACGGGCAGTCGGACTCCCTGGAGGGCATCACGCACTCCCTCTGCTCGCTGGAATACGAGGATCATCGCCCGCTCTACGAATGGTTCCTGCGCGAACTGGAGGTTTATGAGCCGCGGCAGATAGAGTTCGCTCGCCTGAACATGACCTACACGGTCCTCAGCAAGCGCTACCTGCGCAAGATGGTCGACGAGGGCTACGTCAACGGTTGGGACGACCCCCGCATGCCCACGCTCTCCGGCCTGCGGCGGCGCGGATATACGCCCGAGTCTGTCCGTACCTTCCTCGACCGGATCGGCGTGTCGAAGACGGAGAGCACCGTCGACGTCGCCCTGCTGGAGCACTGCCTGCGCGAGGACTTGAACAAGCGGGCGCCGCGCGTGATGGGCGTGCTGCACCCCCTAAGAGTGGTCATCGAGAACTATCCCGAGGGGCAGGTGGAGGAGCTCGAAGCCGTGAACAACCCGGAGGACCCGGACGCGGGCACGCGCAGGATTCCCTTCTCGCGCGTGCTGTACATCGAGCGCGACGACTTCCGGGAGGTGCCGCCGCCGAAGTATTACCGGCTGTCGCCGGGTCGCGAGGTGCGCCTGCGCTACGCCTACTTCATCAAGTGCGTCGACGTCGTGAAGGACGAGTCCGGCGAGGTGGTCGAGCTGCGCTGCACCTACGACCCTGATACGCTGGGCGGCAACGCCCCCGATGGGCGCAAGGTGAAGGCGACCATTCACTGGCTCTCGGCGGCCCACGCCGTGCCTGCCGAGGTACGTCTGTACGACCGGCTCTTCACGAAAGAGGACCCGAACGACGTTCCGGAAGGGGCGGACTTCACCGCGAACATAAACATGGACTCGGTGGAGACCCTCTCGGACTGCTACGTGGAGCCCTCGCTGGGGGACGTCGAGCCAGGGTATCTCTGCCAGTTCGAGCGGCAGGGCTACTTCGCCGTCGACCCCGACTCGAAGAACGGGAAGTTGGTCTTCAACCGGTCCGTGCAGCTGCGCGATGAGTGGGCGCGGATCGCGGCCAAAACTTCGGCCGTCCGCGAGAGCAAGTAAGCCAGGGCAAGGGGAGCCGGGCAGTCGCAGGTCCGGGCACGCCGCCCGCCGCTAAAGCAGCGGGCTAATCCAACGAAGCCCCTTTCGAGGGGGCTGAGAACGAGGCGAGCCAATGCCAGGCAGGTTTGCAGGTGGGTGACCGCCCCGTCTCAGCCCGCTTCGAGCGGGCCTTGTTGACTTAGCGCGGCCCCTTCAGCGCCGCGCGGTCGCCCCGCTGGCAGGGCCGTCCTACCACGAACCTGGCAGGCAGAGGGTACGGGTGAGGGTCGAAAGAAACGGGGCGGCAGGGGACAAGCCCCTGCCCTACATGACGCTAAGAAATGCCACCTGACTACCAAATGGGTAGCACTTCCATTTCTACTTTCCGAGCATCTCGATCGCTTTGTCCACGCGTTCGAGCGTGCGCTCGCGCCCGAGGACGGCCATCGTCTCGAAGAGGGGCGGCGCCACCGTCCGCCCCGTGATGGCTACGCGCAGCGAGCCGAACAGCTGGCCCGTCTTCACCCCCAGTTGCGAAGCCAGCGGACGCAGCTGCGCCTCCAGCTCCTCGTGGTCCCACCGGGCGACCTGCCCGAGGGGCTGCCGAGCAGCGACAAGGTTCTCCCGCGCCTTCTCCAGCGTGATCCCCTTCGGCGCCAGCAGGGCCGGGTCGTAGACCAACTCGCCCTTGAAGACGAAGTCCACGATGCCCGGCGCCTCCACCAGTCGCTTGATGCGCTCCCGCACCAGCGGCGCCGTCCGCCGCACGAGCTCCATCTCGTCGCCTTCAGCCCCTTCCTCTGCCACTAGTCCCTCCTCCACGAAGAAGGGATACATACGGCGGGCGAGGTCGTCGTCGGAGAGCTGGCGGATGTAGTAGCCGTTCATCCACTCCAGCTTCTCGCGGTCGAAGACCGCCGCCGTCTTGCCCACCCGGTCGAGGTCAAAGCGGGCGATCAGGTCCTCCCGCGAGAACACCTCCGTCACGC
>JAJZQK010000228.1 GCA_021847625.1 Chloroflexota bacterium | reverse complement strand
TGATTGTCCTCATACCCGTAGTATGCGGACATTTTCCCTGAGCAGTAAACCCGGACATTATCCCTGAGCAATGACACAACACCGTCAACCTTGCCTTGACTTTTGCCTGTGGCGGGGCTATGCTAGCGCCGGACCCGGGCAAGCCCCGGGAGCGGAGTGCTCTTCGTCCCTCATGGGGAAACTGGACCGCGTGGGAGCGGACGGCTCTGCCTGCCCCGCCTCTCGGGACGGCGTCCCTGCCGTCCCCTCCGGCTTGGCCCCCCAGAGAGAGCGAGGGCTCGCTCGGATTGAGCGCCATCTGACAGCGAGGAGGGTGATCGGATGCCCCAAAACACGAAGGCCCGCAAGGGCAAGAGTGTGCGCATTGAGTTGAATCAGGGTTGGTGCAAAGGCTGTGGCATCTGCGTAGAGATGTGCCCCACCGACGTGTTCGGCGCCGAGGAGGGCACCGGCAAGGCCTTCGTCGTGGCGGCGGAGAGCTGCGTCGACTGCGGCATGTGCGAGCTGTATTGCCCCGACTACGCCATCAGCCTGGAAAGGGACACAGAGGAATGAGCAAGACGGCCAGATTGATGCAGGGCAACGAGGCCCTGGTCGGGGGCGCGCTCGCCGCCGGGGTCCGCTTCTTCGCCGGCTACCCGATCACGCCGGCGACGGAGATCACCGAACTGATGGCCCGGATGCTGCCGCGCTATGGGGGCAAGTTCATCCAGATGGAGGACGAGATGGGCAGCATGGGCGCCGTCATCGGCGCCTCGGTGGCCGGGGCCAAGGCGATGACTGCCTCCAGCGGCCCCGGCATTTCGCTCAAGCAGGAGAACATCGGCTTCGCCGTGATGGCCGAAATCCCCTGCGTCGTCGTCAACGTGATGCGCGGGGGGCCGAGCACAGGCCTCGCCACGCTGCCCGCCCAGATGGACGTGATGCAGGCCCGCTGGGGCGTGCACGGCGACCACCCGACCATCGCCCTCGCGCCCTGGTCGGTGGCGGAGTGCTTCCAGGTGGCCGTCAAGGCGGTGAACCTGGCCGAGCGCTTCCGCACCCCGGTCTATATCCTCTCGGACGCCGAGATCGCCCACATGCGCGAGGTCTTTACGCCCCCCAGCGCGGTGCCGATCGTCGACCGGCCGCGGCCGACGGGCCCCCGCGAGGACTACGTCCCCTATCGCCCCGACGAGCGCGGCATCCCGGCGATGGCCGACTTCGGCACGGGCTATCGCTGGCACCCCGACAGCAACGTGCACGACGAGTACGGCTTCCCGGCCGCTACCAACCACGTCGTGGCCGACAGGCTGGTGCGACGGTTGGTGGCGAAGGTCCATGACCACGCGGACGAGATTACCGAGGTGGCCGAGGAGCAGACCGCGGACGCCGAGATTGTGGTATTCGCCTTCGGCTCCGTGGCCCGTTCGGCCTCCGAGGCGGTGGACATGGCCCGGGAGCGGGGCATCAAGGCCGGCCTGCTGCGGCCCATCTCCATCTGGCCTTTCCCGGACGAGGCCGTGGCGCGCGCGGCCACCAAGGCCAAGGCGATCCTCGTCGCCGAGGCCAATCTTGGCCAGTTGGTGGGAGAGGTTAAGCGGGTGAACGAGGGGCGGGCCAAGGTGGCCCACTTCAGCCGGATCGACGGCCTCATCCCGAGGCCACAGGAGATCCTCGCCATGATCAAGGAGTTGGCCTAGCAATGTTGAACACCTCCCGGATGCTGGATAAGTACTTCCTCAAGTCCAAGCTCCCCCATATCTGGTGCGCCGGCTGCGGCATCGGCCCCATCGCCGCCGCGCTGGCCCGCGCCATCGACGAGGTGGGGCTCTCCAAGGATGAAGTGGCCCAGGTGAACGGCATTGGCTGCTCCGGCCGCGTGGGCGCCTACCAGGACTTCGACGTCATCAAGGGCACGCACGGCCGCGCCCTGGCCTTCGCCACGGGCATTAAGCTGTACAAGCCCGAGCTGACCGTCGTCGCCATCGTCGGCGACGGCGACTGCGGGGCCATCGGCGGCAACCACCTTATCCACGCCGCCCGCCGCAACATCAATGTGAAGACGATCGTCATCAACAACCGCATCTACGGCATGACCGGCGGCCAGAGCTCGCCCACGACCCAGTTCGGCGACAAGGCCTCCACGGCCCCCTACGGCACGCTGGAGCGCCCCTTCGACCTCTGCAACCTGGCGGCGGCGGCCGGGGCGACCTTCGTCGCCCGCGGCACCGTCTACCACATCCGCCAGTTGCAGCGGATCCTGGAGAAGGCCCTGCGCCACAAGGGCTTCACCTTCGTGGAAATAATGTCGCAGTGCCCGACCTACTACGGGCGCTTCAACGTCGCCTCCAGCCCGGCGGAGATGCTGCGCTGGCAGAAGGAGTCCGCCGTCTCCGTGACGGCGGCCGCCAAGCTGACGCCGGAGGAGCTGAAGGACAAGTTCGTGATCGGCGAGCTGGTAAACAAAGAGGAGCCGGAGTTCTCCTCCGAGTACCAGAAACTGATCGCCCAGTACCAGCAGGAGGGGGCGCGATGAAGCGATACGAGGCACGGCTGAGCGGCTCCGGCGGGCAGGGGATCATCCTCGCCGGAATCATCCTCGCCGAGGCGGCCGGCATCCACGAGGGGCTGCAGGTGGTGCAGACGCAGTCGTACGGCCCCGAGTCGCGCGGCTCCTCCTGCAAATCGGACGTCGTGATCAGCGAGAGCGCGGTGAAGTACCCGGGCGTGCACAACCTGGACCTGCTCGTCGCCCTCACGCAGGAGGCCTGCGACAAGTACGGGCGGGACCTGAAGGCCGATGGGCTGCTGATCTACGACCCGCTCCTGGTCCGCAAGCCCCCGGTCGTTGGCAAGCGCGGCTACGCGATAGCGGCGACGGCCATCGCCGAGGAAATGGGCCGCAAGATCGCCGCCAATATGGTGGCCCTTGGCGCCGTTGCCGCCCTGGCGGGGGTCGTGCGTCCGGAGTCGCTGGAAGAGGCGGTGGTGGCCCGCTCCCCGCACGGCACGGGGGAGAGCAATCGCGAGGCCTTCCGCGCCGGGTTGGCGGCTGCCCACCAGGCGGAGGCGTCGGCCCGATGATGCTGTTGGAGCATATGGGCAAGGCGGAGCTCGCCGCTCGCGGCCTGCCCATTCCGCGGGGATACCTCGCCACGACCCCTGCCGCGGCCTCCGAGGCCGCGGCTAACCTGGGCGGGCCGGTGGCGGTGAAGGCGCAGGTGCCAGCCGGTGGGCGCGGCAAGGCCGGGGGCATCGTGATGGCCGAGGACGCCGCGGCGGCCGAAGCGGCGGCAGCCAGATTGCTGGGCGCGACCCTGGTGGGCCACCGCGTGCAGACGGTCCTCGTCGAGGAGAGGCTGGCCATCACGCGCGAGTTCTTCCTGGGCCTGGCCGTCGACCCGGCCAGCGCGGGCCATGTGGCCCTCTTCAGCACCGAGGGCGGCGTCGATATCGAGACGGTCGCCGCCCGGACGCCCGAGCGGGTGCGCCGCCTCTGGATCGATCCGCTGAGTGGTCTGCCCGCCGATACGAGCACGCTCTTCGCCGGCCTGGTGGAGGCCGAGCTTATCGGTCGCCTGGCCGAGGTGCTGGGCAGCCTCTACGAAGTGTTCCGGGGGCGCGACGCCCTGCTCACGGAGATCAACCCGCTGGTATTGCTTACGGATGGTCGCTTGGTGGCGGCCGACTGCCGGCTGGAGGTGGACGAGGATTCCCTCTTCCGGCAGACCGACTTCCAGCCCTTCCGCGAGGCGCAGATGGACGAGCGCGAGCGGGAGGCCTTCCGCATCGGCGTCTCCTACGTTCGGCTCGGCGGCGACGTCGGGCTCATCGCCAGCGGCGCCGGCCTGGGCATGGCCAGCCTGGATATGCTCAAACTGGCCGGTCTGACCCCCGCCAACTTCCTGGACACCGGGGGCGGCATCACCCGCGCCCTGATGCGTCAGGCGGTGCAGCTGACGCTGGGGCCGGACGATGTGCGCGGGGAGCTGATCAACCTCTACGGCGGCATCAACCCGATGGTCGAGGCGGCGCTAGGCATCGTCGACGCCCTGCACGAGATGCCCGCCCGCAAGCCCATGGTCGTCAAACTCCTGGGCAATCGACAGGAAGAGGCCTGGTCGATCCTCGAGGGCGAGGGGGTGCCGGTGGTGAAGTGCGTGCGCACGGAGGACGCGGCGGAGAAACTGGCGGCCCTGCTGGCGGCCGGTGGCGCGGAGGGAGAGGCATGATTCTGCTCGATCGGGATACGCGCGCCATCGTCCAGGGCATCACCGGCCGCATCGGCTCCGTGCAGACGAGATGGATGCTGGACTACGGCACGGCCTTGGTGGCCGGGGTGACGCCGGGCAAGGGGGGCCAGGAGGTCCACGGGCTGCCCGTATACGACAAGGTGGCGGAGGCCGTGGCCCGGCACGGCGCCAACGCCTCCGTCATCTTCGTGCCGGCGCCCGCGACGAAGGCGGCGGTGGCGGAGGCCCTGGCGGCGGGCATCCGGTTGGTGGTGGTGATCACCGAGCACGTGCCGGTGCACGACACGCTGGAGATGAAGCGGCTGGCCCAGCAACACGGGGCGCGGCTGCTGGGTCCCAACTGCCCGGGGCTGCTGACGCCCGGTCTTGGCAAGCTGGGCATAATGCCGGGTAACCTCTTCCGGCCCGGGCCGGTAGGCGTCGTCGGCCGTAGCGCCACCCTCACCTACGAGGTGTGCGGCAACCTCACGGAAGCGGGGTTCGGCCAGACCACGGCGGTGGGCGTGGGCGGCGACATGGTGACCGGCACGCGCTTCCGCGAGGTGCTCGCGCTGTTTTCGGCCGACCCTGCCACCGAGGCCGTGGTGATGGTGGGCGAGATCGGCGGCTCGGCCGAGGAAGAGGCGGCCGAGTATATTAGAGAGATGACGAAGCCAGTCGTCGCCCTCATCGCCGGTCGCAACGCGCCGCCGGAGAAGAAGCTGGGCCATGCCGGGGCGATCATCCGCGGCGGTCAGGGCACGCCCCAGAGCAAGGTGGCGGCCCTGGTGGGGGCAGGGGTGCCGGTGGCCGATTCGCCGGCCGACGTCGTGCGGTTGCTGCGCCCGCGGCTGAAGTAGCGTCTGGAAGGAGACAGCATGCCTAGGATAGACGGACGGCCCGCCGACGAGCTGCGGCGCCTGTATATCCGGCCCGGCTACCTGCGTTACGCCGAGGGCTCGGTTCTGATCGAACTCGGCAACACGTGGGTCATCTGTGCGGCCAGCGTGGACGAGACTGTGCCCAACTTCCTGAGGGGCCGGGGCCAGGGGTGGGTCACGGCGGAGTACTCGATGCTGCCCCGGGCCACCCAGAAGCGCAGCCTGCGCGAATCGGTAGTTGGGCGCCTGGGCGGGCGCACCCAGGAGATCCAGCGCCTCATCGGCCGTTCCCTGCGGGCGGTGACGGACCTCAAGGCGCTGGGGGAACGGACGATAGTGGTGGACTGCGACGTGCTACAGGCCGACGGTGGCACCCGCACGGCGGCGATCACCGGCGGCTATGTCGCCCTGGCCCTGGCCGTCAAGCGGCTGGTCGAGGGCAAGACCCTGGCGAAGAATCCCCTGCGGGGCGCCGTGGCAGCGACGAGCGTTGGCCTGGTGGACGGCGAGGGCCTGTTGGACCTGGCCTACGAAGAGGACGTGCGGGCGGAGGTCGACTTCAACGTGGTGATGACCGGCACGGGCGACCTCGTCGAGGTCCAGGGCACGGCGGAGGGGAAGCCGTTCTCCCGCGCGCAGATGAACCACCTGCTCGACCTCGCGGGCAAAGGGATCGCCGAACTGCTGGAGGCCCAGCGCCAGGCGCTGGCCTAGTCGTCCCTGCAGCGGGAGGAGGCGGACAAAAGAGACCCCGCCGGCTATATGGCCAGCGGGATCTTCTCGTGTCGGCGCCTATTCGAGTTGAGACCGTGGGCCGCCTCGGCCACGGAACAGCAGGTAGGCCCCTGCCACGATCAGCGCCGCGGCGAGGATGTAGCCGAGCATCTCCGCGGCGACAACGGTCATCACTCCCCCGAGCGCAATCAGGACGCCCGCCGGGATCAACGCCCAGCGCATGTTCCTGCCGTCCGTCGGCAAGACGTAGAGCAGCAGGAACGTGAGCCCCAGGCCCAGGAAGAGGACGCC